>CALKIP010000130.1 GCA_937995995.1 uncultured bacterium | reverse complement strand
ATGCAGCTGGTTCAGGCCAGGTGTCTTGTAGCCGCGGCTCACGCCGCCCTTGAGCGTCAGATCCGGCGTGGCGTTCCAGACCACGTACGCACGCGGGCTGACATGGCCGCCGAAGGTGCTGTGATCGTCGCGCCTCACCCCGAGCGTGAGCGCCAGCGCGTCCGTGAGCGACCACTCGTCCTCGACGAAGAGCGACCACTGCGTGTACTCGAACGGCTCGAGCGCGATGCCGTCCACCAACCCCGCATCCCAGTACTGCCCACCGACGGTGAACATGTGCCGTCCGACATCGCGCACGAGCTTGGCATCGAGTACCGTGTTCGTTGCCTCGAGCTCTCGTGGTGCACCCGCCGGCTTGTCCGGCGCGCCGCTCCCCGGGGGGCCGCCCGGCGTACCCTCGGGGATCGTGCGGCCGAGCGTCTCCGTCGAGTTCCGCATGAGACTCGCATCCAGCATCCCCGCATCCATACGCCAGGTGTAGGCGAGCGTGGCCCGGTCGCGGTGGAAGCGCTGCTCGGGGCCGTAGCCACGGTAGAGCGGTGGGTCGGCGTCCGGCAGGTCGAGCGTGCCGAGCTGGCCCTCGGAGTTGTCGTAAACCTGCCGCGCACGGTCGAGCTCGAGCCAGACATCGTGCCCACGTGCCGGCGTCAGCGTGAGCCGCCCGCCCAACGTGTAGACGTCGGCCTCGACCGGACTCGGCCCGCGACGGCTGATCTCCACCTCCTCACCCGCTTCACCCGTCGGGGCGAGCTCCGACGCCTGCCGGTGGAAGAGGCTGCCTCGTAGCGAGAGCCCCAGGAGCCCTTCGACCAGGGGGCCGTTCAGCGACGCGTTCCCCGAATACGTGTTCCCGAACCCCGCCTCCTCCTGCAGCGTCGCGTCCGTGCTCAGTGTGCCTCGCCAGCGCTCGCCCACTCGCCGCGTGATGATGTTCACCACGCCGCCCATCGCGTCCGAGCCGTAGAGCGTCGACATGGGGCCACGGATCACCTCGATCCGCTCGATCATCGACAGCGGCGGAAGGAAGCCGCTCGAGGTGTCGCCAAAACCGTTCGGCGTCACGTTCCCCGCGGGGTTCTGCCGACGGCCATCGATCAGGACCAGCGTGTAGTCACTCGGCATCCCACGCAGACGAATGCTCAGCCCACCCGTCTTGCCGACCTGATCCCCGACGTCGATCCCCTCCACGTTCGCGAGCAGCTCCGCCAGGCCGTTGTTCCGCTGCTCGGCTACGATCGAGCGCGTGAGCACCGTGATGCTGGCCGGCGCGTTGATCCGCTTCTGCTCGAAGCCCGACGCCGTGACGACCAACTCATCGAGCTGGATCGGAGACTCCGCACCCGCGCTGTCCGCATCGGCCGACGGCTTCCGTGGCCCCGTCTGCTGCGCCCACCCTGCGCCCACGGGCAGCCACACCGCCACGAACGCGATGAGCCACGACCTCGCCCACCTCACATCGCCCCACACCATTCTCGGCTCGCCTTCCATATTCCAAATCCATCCGCCGTCGGAGTGCCCGCCCACGTCGTCCGGCCGCATGTGAATCGCTCCGCGACCCACCACCCGCGCCCAGCACCCCGACCGCCTCATCGGCTTGAGTTTGAGACCCGTTCTCAACGACGGCGCCAAGGTACGGGATCGGTTTTGCGGCGTCAAGGGGGAGATGGAGAGTGCGGGAGGTCTAGCGGGGCGACCGGGCCATTGCCCCGGCGAGTCCGGTCAGATAACGCGCCCATTGGGCCCTGCGGTCGGTGTGGCCGCGCAACCGCTGGAGGAGTGACGCCGTTCCGCCCGTCCCACTCGCCTCGGCCCAGACCTCACCCCGGTGCCAGGGCCGCACAGCGCCGTGCCCGGACCAACGCGGCGCCATCCCGGTGGACCATAGCGCCTGGGCGATCCGAATGGACGGACACGGAGCGGGACTGAACGGGAAGAGTGCCGCCGCGTAGTGACGCTCGAGGAGTGTGAGGATGGGCTCGGGGCGCGGCGGGCGCAGCTTTCTCATCACCTCATCGGGAACCGAGACATCGGCCAGTGCCCGCGCCAGACGGAACGTCCAATAGCAGGTCGTTCCGGCGCGCACAGACTCCGCCGTCCGGAGGATCGCATCCCAGTCGAGATCGGCGTGCATGATGAGGTGGTGCAGGTCGCGGAAGGTACGCCACGCCGCCGAGGCGAGGCCGTGGGTCCAGGCGAAGTGCGTGGCGAGGTGCAGCACTTGGTGCTCGGGTATGGGCACGAAAGCGCGGCGGCCGTGGACCTCCAACTCGCGCGCCTCTTTCCAGATCATGTCGCCCGACAACAGGACGGCCCCATCGGTGGGTGCGGTGTGCAACTCCACCGCCAACCCGCTCCGCATAGGGTCGTCGAGAGGCGGGAAGTGGTAATGCGATGTGTAGAATCCCGGCGGGCACTCCGTGGCATCGTGGACCCAGCCTGTCTCACGGAGAGCGTTCCAGGCTTGCGCGCCCTGCTCCGGCGACACGAGCAGGTCGAGGTCGTACATCGGCCGCGCGGCGAAGGAGCCGTACACGGTCGTCGCCAGCCCCGCACCCTTCAGCAGGACGACGTCGACCCCCTCCCCCGCCAGCGTGTCGAGCACCTGGAGGAGAAGTTGCTCCAGGCGGAGCATGCTGAACTGCGTATAGCGCGCAAGCCCCGCGATCCGCGATCGCCAGTTCGCGGCGTCGCCAACCTCGGGCCCACCGTCCACCGGGAGCGTGCGCAGGATTTCCCAGAGCGCGACGGCTGCCTTCTCCCGCTGCGCCAGTGCGGCGAGCCGCTCCCAGTCGAAGCCCGGCTCCCGGATCACGGCGGCAAGAGCGTTCGGATCCCTCGTCGCTCCGATGGCGAAGATGAGCATCCGCGCCTCCGGCGACAGCAGCGCCCTGCTCGGTGGGCGGTGAGTCGTCACGGACGCCCCCCGCCGTCAGTCTTCGAGAAGTGATCGGCCGACTTCATCGGAGCCTTCATTCCGGATGGCGACGAGCTCCGGGGGGCGTTTGCCCCCCGGAGTCGGATCGGCAATCTACGAGCGGCTCTTCTTGCCGGTGTCGCAGAACCACCAATCACCGTCGCCGATGCCGAAGATTCCGCCGTCGCAGTCCTGGTTCAGGCCGAGCTGAGTCAGCTCACGCACCGAACCGAACCGCTCCAGTCGCGGCTTTACGTACATACGCCCTCCTCAGGCGCAAAGGTTACGGGCAACTGGCCCGCACAGCCTGTCGTATACCGACAGGAAGACACCCCTGGGTGTCGTCGACTCGCAATAGCGACTTCCCCCACTCCAGGTTCATCCTGCGCCGGGACTGGAACTGCGCCGATCTCGACCCGCCCTCGGCTTTCCCTGCCCGCCTCCCGGGCCCGCAGCCAGAGCTCGGCCTGGAGCGTGTAGTAGAGACCGACCCGTGTAGCGGAGTCCCTGCGCCGTGGGTACTCGGCGCACGCCCGACGAAGCGCTTCGGTTCGTACGATGCCCAGCTCCTCGAGGATGAACGGCTTTCGCAGCGTCCGCTCGAGGAGAGCCGGGAAGACTTCGACCATCCAGCGGTGCGAATACCCGCCGGTGATTCCGGTGCGGTACGGTCGCGGCGCGAGCACCTCTTCCGGCAGAAGCCCCTGCATGGCGCGCCGGAGCAGCCGCTTCGTCTCCTTCCCGGAGGAGCGCTCCCACCATGGCCTGGAGAGTGCGAAATCGATGACGCGGCGGTCTGACAGCGGCGAGCGCATCTCCACCCCGTTCCTGAGCGCGAAGGTGGTGATCAGACCGAAAGCACGAGAGACGAAGAGGCTGGTGAACTGCCAGTCGATCTCACGCATCGCGTGGGAGGTCTTCAGCGGCCGCCCGACGTACTCCAGATCCCGCTCTTCGAGATTGTGGCGCGTGGCGAAGTCCGGATCGATCCACGACGGGATGGGCCGCTCCAGATAGTTCCTCAACCGCCGCCCGCCGCGGATCCGCGTGGCCACACCGTGCAGCCATGGGGTCAGGTTCGGCTGGACGACGGTCGAAAAGAAGGGCCGGAACCCACCACGCGGCCGCGCGGGCCACTCCCGTGCGAGCCTCAGCCAGCGCCCTCTGCGGAAGAGATCCGCCAGGAAGATGTCCGAGTTCTGGAAGAGCTGGTCGCCGCCGTTGCCGTCCAGTGCGATGCGAGAGCCACACGCCCGGGTCCCCGAGGCAAGCGCCGCGTTCCAGCGCTCGTAGAGGTGCGCGTACGGTTCGTCTCGCCGCTCGGCGCGCTCCTCTTCACGCTCGAGGAACGGGATGTCGGCTATGTCGATCCAGTGGACGGGCACGCCCCAGCGGTCGGCGACCGCCTGGATCCACTCGTCCTCGCGGCCCGGATCCCCCTTCGGGTACGTGATCGAGACCGGCCGGATATCCACATCCAGCTCGTCCCGGCGGATCACGTGGCCGGCGGCGCCGAAGACGGCGGTCGAGTCCCACCCTCCGCTGAGCCACACCGTGTTGGTCTCGCCCGGGATCAGGCGCTCGCGCACGGCCGTGGCGAGTCGCTCGCGCAGCTCTTCCGCCGCATCCTCGAACGAAAGGCGGCTCGGCGGGGAATTCACCGGCGCTTCCCAGTAACGGAGGGGACCCGTGAGGCGGCCCTCCGCCCATGTGAATCGATGAGCGTTGGGCAGCACACGGATGGCCGAGAAGCACGTCTCCGGACCTGCGGAGAAATGCATGCCGCCGAGCGTTGCGGCGATGACCGGGAGATTCAGCTCGTCCGGACAGCGCGGATGCGCTGCGACACCGCCGATCGTGGAGGCCACGACCAGCTCCCCCCCGAGCGCCGCGTAATGCAGCGGCCGCTTCCCGCCGAAGTCGCGAACGCACAGGACACGACGCCGCACCCGGTCCCAGAGGATGAAGCTGAAATCTCCATCGAGATGGTCGGCGCAAGCGTCGCCCCAGGCGCGGTACGCCGCCAGGATGAGGTGGGCCGGCGTGTCCCGCGCCGGGGTCACGCCTCGGGCGGCAAGGGCACGCCGCAGTTCATCGCGATAGAAGATCGATGCGTCCGCCGCAACGACCGCGTCCTCGCCCTCGGCGATCAGATCCGGCCCGCTGAAGCCGTCCTCCAGCTCCCACTCGTAGCGCCCGACGGCCAGCACGACCCCTTCGCCGCGCCACAACGTGACGCGTTCCACGCCACGATCGGCCATCTGGCCGAGCATGGCGCGAACCGACTCGCCAGGCAACGGACGAGGGGAGCCGAACACGCCAAGGATTGCACTCACGACGCTACCCTGAATGTGGCCAATTCATGGGATCACTGCTGCAGCTCGAGCGAACGTGCACTCGGGCTCGCAGCTGCGTGACGGGACTGAGCGACCGACGAAAGGGGACGCATTTCCGATCAGGCAAGGTGCAAACGCGGTGCCGCGTCAGAACGCGCGGAAAGGCATTAGGCTATGCGGATATCTCGCATGTGCGTCCCATTGCCCCGTTGCACCGATGCACCACATGATGCATCGCCTGCCGGTGTTGCGCCTATTGGGTGCGGAAATGCTGCACGCCTCGTGCCTCGATTGGCAGGAATGGCCGGTCCTAGCTAGCGAATACGGCGTATTCGCTTCCGCCTGCGTCCGACGCCAATCCGCGCTCGCACTCGAGACCCTTTCTCGACGCCAAATGGGTCACGCGGGTCTGGGTCAGTAGTGCGAGAGCGTCCCCGCCTGTCTCGCGTAGGCGAGTGCGGCGCGGATCGCGAGTGTGCCGATCGCCATGAGCGCGACCACGAAGGCACAGAGGACGCCGAGGTCGGGGAGGATGTAGGCGAGCGAGTGCCCTTCGAGCACGGTGTGGCGCAGCGCGCGCAGCCCGTAGGTGAGTGGGACGAACGCCGAGACGGACTCGATCCAGGACGGGATGACCTGAGTCGGGTAGTAGACCCCGCCGAGGAGTGCGGAGAGTGCGAGCACGCCCTGTGGCAGCGGCCCTGCGGTCCGGAACGCGATGACCATGGCCGACCCGATCAGGCCAAAGGGCAGGTAGGCGAGGATGATGAGCGCGAGGATGAGCAGCGCGGACCCGATCTGCGTCCAGAGGATCGCGGCGCCCAGGCCCCATGCGGCGACCAGCATCACCCCGGCGCGCAGCCCCGTCCAGAGCAGGTTGAAGCCGATCATCCCGGCGAGGATGCCGGGAAGGCGCGAGCGGGTGCCGAGCAGCGCCTCGAGTACGCCCGTGCTGATGCCGGACCCGATCTCGTTGGCCAGGCCATTGACGGAGACCGGCAGGAGCAGGTACGTCGTCATCCCGACGACCAGGAAGGCGAAGTACTGGCCGCCTTCGGCCTCGATCTTGTCCGCCATCATCGGCTGGAGCGCATTCGCCACGAAGTAGAGCGGCACGATGCTGACCAGGAGCGATGCGACGGAGAGGAGCATCCTGAGGCGGTAGCTCCGAGCGGCGATCCAGCGTGCCCGGATCATGGCGGCAGTGCTCCTCATCGGCTCCCTGCCTTGAGGCGGACCATGCGCTCGAGCAGGTCGGCGAGTGTGAGCGGGCGGTGCTCCACGCCGGCGACATCGATGCCGGCACGACTCAGGCGGGAGACGACGTCGGCCGCGCCACCCGGTCCACCGGGGATGGGGAGTTCGAGTACGGCCCAGCCCTCCGGCCCGCGGCCTTCGAGCTCCCGTACCCCGTCCCGGCCCATCTCGTCCAGGGTGCGGACCGCGAGGTCGACCTGCCCGGCGCGGACGGTCATCCGGTAGCGGTCATCGCGCACCTCGCCCATCAACTCCTCGACGCGGCCGACGGCGAGGAGTCGTCCGCGGTCGAGTACGGCGACGCGGTCGCAGAGTTCGAACGCTTCTTCGGCGTTGTGCGTGGCCAGGAGCACGGTGCACCCCTGGCGGCCGGCGATCTCCTCGCGCAGGAACTGCCGAAAACGGCGTGCGGAGACGGGGTCGAGGCTGCGCGTCGGCTCGTCGAGGAGCAGCACGCGCGGCTTCGGCAGCAGTGCACGGGCGATCAGCAGGCGCTGCTTCATCCCTGACGAGAAGGTGCCGACCATCTTCGTGCCGGCCTCGTGCAGCTCGACCGCCTCGAGCAGTTGAGTGACGCGCTCGCGCACCCGGTTGCGCGGCACGGCGTACAGTGCCGCGAACAGCTCGAGGTTCTCGCGCGCGGTCAGTCGCCAGTTGAGACTTCGCTCGTCGGCGACGACGGGGGTCAGCAGGCTGCGCACTTCGCGGGGATTGCGCACGATGTCGCACCCCGCGATCCGGGCCGTTCCGCCGTCCGGCAACAGCTGCGTACTCAGCATCCGGAAGAGCGTCGTCTTGCCGGCACCGTTCGCACCGAGCAGCCCGAAGAATTCGGCGGGCCCCACATCGAAGCTCACCCGGTCGACGACGGTGACGCGCCCGGCTCTCCGCCACGGTCGGCGCGCGATCTCGCTCCAGCCACGCCGTACGGGGAACGCCTTCGACAGCTCACGCACGGTGACGATCGCCTCGCGGGCACCGGCGCTCTCGGCTGGCGCATTCGGTGACGTGGGCGCCGCGACGGCCGGCGTGCTCATGATGCAGCCCCCGCCGGGGCGGGCACATGCCACTCGTGGATCGTGGCGACGACCTCGTCGATGCGATCGAGGTCGCGTGCGACGCCGAGGCGGTAGACCGGGACGGTCTCTGCAAGCGCGGCTGCCCTGTGGAACAGGCCCGGCGCCTCGGGGCCGGTCAGCAGCGGCGCGAGCTTGGCGTGGCCGATCATCACGAGCGTCGCCTCCATGGTGGAGAGGCGGGTGCGCCAGGCCATGCGGCCGTCGCTCGGCTCCTGGGCAGGCGAGAGCAGGTAGAGCGCGGCGAGTGGGTGCGTGGCGTGCGAGACGTACTCGGAAGGGAGCGAGGAGAAGAGCAGCTTCGAGCCGGAGCCATCGTCCTCCGTTCGGCCGAGCCCCACTCGACGTGCGGAGTCCTCCCACAGACGCGTGGCGTGCAGACCGGGAAAGGCCGTTGGCGGTCTGCCCGGGGTGACGGGAAAGGTGTCGTCCGTGAGGAGCCTGGCGCCGGCGTTGACGAGGGCGAGCGCCAGCGTCGACTTGCCGTGGAACTTGGGCGCCACGAAGCCGATCGCCTCCGTGCCGCACACGACCGCGCTCCCGTGCAGGCAAACGGTGCCCGCCTCGTGCAGCGCCGCGGCAAGGACACGACTGGTCAGATCGGCGCGTGCATCGTCTAGCGAGACATCGGGCGCGTGCGTCCAGTCGATCGAGCGGCCGCCGTCGACGATGTCGAAACATCCGGTGTCGTCGAAGACCAGCCGCACGCCTGAGGCCCGGCGGTACATGCGCACGTGCACGTCTCCCGTGACCCTGTCGCTGCCCAGTGCCACGCCATCGGCCGCGGGCGGCTTCCCCACCCGCGAGCGCAGCGTCCAGGTGGGACTTCGGGGCTCGACCCGCTCCAGCTCCGGAATCTCGATGTCGCTGCGAAGCACTCCGCCGAAGAGACGATAGTGATGCAGACCGGTGAATTCGCGCGTCGTCACCACTCCACCAGCCAGTGATCGGTCATCCGTGTGAACGCCTGCACGTGCCGCCGGGAATCGCCGACGACGACGCCATCCAACTCGACCCACGCGTGTGCCTCGAACGCTCCGCCCCGCATGCGCACGCCGATGTTCAGCGTGCTCGAGACGATCCCGCGCCGGCGCAGCATGCGCTGGATCGCGAGTGAGCGGACCAGGCAGCGCGGCCTGAACAGACCCCAGGCAGATGCCCGCGTCACCGCCCACACGACCGACTCCACCCTCTGGAAGTCGATCTGTTCGGACGCTGTTTCGGAAGGCTCGGTCGTGGACCAGTCGATCAGCTGGCCGACGGGTCGTCGCCACTTCGCAACCTGACACGCCAGCAGGACGAGCTGTGCCTCGGCAAGGAGCCACAACTCGCGCGCCGTCAAGCGACGCACGCGCCAGAGCCACCGTCCTGCAGCGGAAGTCACGTAGCGTCGGGGGGAAGGACCAGGCCCTGGCTCGCGAGCTCACCGAGCAACTCCGTCACATCTTCACGGATCACGTCGGCGGAGACGTCCGGGTAGCGACGGGCCAGCGCCTCACAGACTTCGTCCACCTTCCGGCACGCCGGGGGAAGGAGTTGCCACACCTCGACGCCGACCGGGTTCAGACCGAAGTAGATCTCCTGCTCCGTGTGCAGCAGGATGGCACCTTCCGGGACCGACTGGAACAGGACGGCGGGGTGAGGTCGGGGCAGCATGCGATTTCCACATCAGACTGAAAGTTGACACGTGCAAGATCCGGGGCAGTGAGCAGGCAAGTTCAGGGCCGACTGTCGCAAAACGGATATCCCAGCAAGCGACAACGCATTACACCCAACGCGCCGAGCAGCACCGGCGGACTCCTGTTGCATGTCCACAACCCCGCGCCGCGACGAAGGAATTGAGTGTTGCATGGATGCCACAGGCGACCGGGAGTCAATGCCGGGGTGGTGGTGCGAGCACTCGAGACAGGGCCGGTGCTCGGGGCGTGCCGCTCTTCCCTTGGGTGCCCCACACGTGCGCGAGCGGACGGCATCGCGGCCTACAATCCCCGTGAACCGCGGAGTACGGCATTCCAACACTCTGGCGCTCCCGCGTGCCATGGCGTAGACTGCAATGATTCCAGCCAGATTCGAGAGCGACGACGGGATCCGGCGGCCGGCCGGATCCGCGCCCACGCGCACGGCTCGACCGGCGTCGTCGACCACACCCGATCCCCGGAGGCATGCCGATGAAGCCGATCCGTTTCCTCGCCCTTTCCCTTGCGCTCGCCCCACTCGCGTGCGCGGCCGGCGACGACGAAGTCGCGCTCATGGATCATGCGCGAGAGATCCACGCGCGCGTCCCGACGATCGACACCCACGTCGACATCCCGTTCACCTTCGCCACCGGCGAGGACAATCCCTGCCGGCTCACCGACCGTCAGGTCGACGTCCCGAAGATGCGAGAGGGCGGGCTGGACGTCGGCTTCTTCATCGTCTACGTCGGCCAGACGGAGCGGACGGAGGAGAACTACGCGAAGGCGAAGGCCGATGCGATGACGAAGTTCGAGGGGATCCACCGGATGGCGAACGAGCTCTGCCCGGACCAGATCGAGCTCGCCTACACGGCGGACGACGTCGAGCGCATCCATGCGAGCGGCAAGCTCGTCGCCGCGATCGGGATCGAGAACGGCTACGTCATCGGCAAGGACCTCTCGCTGCTGCGGACGTACCACGAATTGGGCGCGCGCTACATCACGCTCGCCCACGGCGGTCACAACGACATTGCCGACTCGGCGACGCCGCGTGACAACCTGGGCGACGGCGAGGCCGAGCACGGCGGCGTGAGCGAGTTCGGGGCGGAGGTCATCGAGGAGATGAACCGGCTCGGCATCCTGGTCGACGTCTCGCACATTTCGAAGGACGCGATGCTCGACGCCGTGCGCCTCTCGCGCGCACCCGTCATCGCCTCGCACTCGAGCGTGCGCGCCCTCGCCGACCATCCGCGCAACATGGACGACGAGCAGCTCGACGCCCTGGCCGAGAACGGCGGCGTCATCCAGATCGTCGCCTTCCAATCGTACGTGAAGGTGCAGCCACAGGAGCGGCGCGAGGCGATCATGGCGTTGCGCGAGGAGCTGGGGCTCGGCAGTTGGGAGGCGATGCGGACCATGTCCGACGAGACGCGCGCGGAGTACGAGCGTCGGATGGCCGAGATCGACGAGCAGTGGCCGCCGGCGAACGTGAGCGACTTCGTCGACCACATCGACTACGCGGTCGAGCGGATCGGCATCGACCACGTCGCGATCAGCTCCGACTTCGATGGGGGCGGTGGTGTGGTCGGCTGGAACGACGCGAGCGAGACGTTCAACGTGACGCTCGAGCTGGTTCGCCGCGGCTACACGGAAGAAGAGATCGAGAAGCTCTGGAGCGCCAACACGCTGCGCATCTGGCGCGAGGCCGAGCGCGTGGCCGCGGAGATGCAGGGGCAGGTCGCAACGCGCTGAGGGCGGGCGCGCCCTGCGGCTCGTTGCGGACCTGACCTCATGGCGCGGCTGACGTTCGACGGAGGCCCGGCTCCACGTCCTCGCCGCGTCTCGGTAGACGCGGGACGCCCAGATCGGGGTCCGGCTCCCCCGGGATCCTGGAGCCGGACCTTTGATTTCCGAAGATGGACCCGAACCAACCTCCGATTCGGTCCAGCAGGCCTCCGCCGCCGCGCCGGGGGCAGATGAACGCCGGTTCGCTCCCTTCCACGAAGAGCTCGAGTCTCGCGTCGTCCCGGCTCGGCCGGCACCCTTCCTCGAGCGGCATACCCGTTTCCGGATCCGTGTGCAGCACGATCACGCCGGCAGGTCTCTTCGGCCACTCGGGGACGGGTCGGTCGTCGTAGACCGCCGCCATGATCCGGCCCCATACCGGCGCGGCTACGCCGCCTCCCGTCGCCCGCGCGGGGAGCGGACGCACCTCGTCGAAGCCGACCCACACCGTCCCCACGAGTTCCGACGTGAAGCCGACGAACCATGCGTCCGTGGCATCGTCGGTGGTGCCGGTCTTCCCGCCGGCCGCACCTCGGAAACCGACGCTCCGCACGCCGGCGCCGGTTCCGCGATCGACCACGTCACGGAGAATGTCCGTGAGCAGGTAGGCGGTGGCCGAATCGGTGACGTCGACGTGCTTCGGCTCCGTCTCCAGGAGGACGTCGCCGTCGGCGTCCTCGACCCGGAGCACGAAGCGCGGGACCGGGCGCCTCCCGTGTCCGGCAATGGAGGCGTAGGCCACCGTCATCTCGAGCGGGCTCGCCGCCGTAACACCGAGGGCGGCCACGGGTGAGGCGGGAATCTCCCCGGTGAGGCCGGCGCGGCGCGCGAAGTCTCGCACCCGGTCGTCGCCCACAGCCGCGGCCAGGCGGATCACGGGAACGTTCTGCGAGCGCACGAGCGCCTCGCGCATGCTCATGCGCCCCTCGAAGCGGCCGGAGTAGTTCCGGGGCCGCCAGTCGGGGCCTCCGTCGCTCGCCAGGCGGTACGGCTCGTCCAGGATCGGCTGGCTCGGCGCGAAGCCGGCCTCGAACGCCGCGCCGTAGACGAACGGCTTGAATGCACTGCCCGTCTGCCGCCACGCGAGACGAGCGCGGTCGAATCGTGAATCGTCGTAGTCGCGGCCGCCGACCCACGCACGGACCGCCCCGCCGTGGACGTCCATGAGGACCACGGCCCCCTGGAGATAGTCCGTGCCGTCAGGCCCCGTGCCGGCGGAACTCGAATAGCTCGCCCCACTCAGCCTGCCGAACGCCCCGCGCTCGACCGTTCGGAGCTGGGCCTCGAGCTCCGCCTCCGCCGCGCGCTGTGCCCGCGAGTCCAGCGTCGTGTAGATCCTGAGCGGTTCGGCGTAAAGCGCCTCGCCCAGCTCCTCCTCCAACAGACGACGCACGTGCCGGACGAAGTAGGGGGCGAGCCGCTCACCGTCGCGATCGCGCACCGGCTCGTCGGCCACCCCGAGCGGCTGCTCGCGCGCCGCCCGCGCCACTTCGCCCTCGAGATAGCCCTGTTCCTCCATGAGCGTGAGGACCAGGTCGCGCCGAGTCTTTGCAGCCTCCGGGTGCCGCCTCGGGTCGTAGTGCGCCGGTGCCTTCGGGAGTGCGGCCAGGAGCGCCGCCTCGTGCAGCTCGAGCGCCCGGGCGTCCTTGCCGAAATAGTACCGGCTCGCGGCCTGGATGCCGTACGCACCGCCGCCGAGATAGACGTGGTTCAGGTACAGCTCGAGGATCTCCTCTTTCGAGAATCGGTCCTCGATCTCGCCCGTGACCCGCACCTCCAGCAGCTTGCGTCGCAGCGTCTTCTCCTCCCTCCGGATCCGGTCGGGGAAGAGCGTGCGAGAGAGCTGCATCGGCAGCGTGCTCGAGCCCTGTACGAAGCCGCCCGCGCGAAGATCGGCCCACGCCGCGCCGAGTACCCGCAGCCAATCGACTCCGCGATGATCGAAGAACCGCTTGTCCTCCACCGCGACGAACGCCTGCCCCACGTACTCGGGGAGTGAGTCCAGCGGCACTACCCGGTACTCCATCGGCGCCAGGTCCGCGAACGGCTCGCCCTCGCGGTCCAGGAGGACGGAAGCACCGCCGGGCTGATACGACGTCAGCAGCTCCACGTCCGGACACCCGGCCACGCCGCAGCGCTGCCAGACGGTCCATCCGATGGCGAAGAAGACGACGGCGAGGATCGCCGCCTGGCGCCTCGTCGGCGCGCGCCGCCCGAGATCACGGCCGACTTCCTCGAGCAGCGCGCGGACGCGTCGCCATCCACGGCCCAGCTCGTTGGAGAGCCTTCGCAGCCGGGGACGGGTGCGGTCCAGAACCCTCCCGATCTCGCGCTCGACGCCGCGCAGATGAGGGCGAAGTCCGGACAGGCGGCGCCGGAGCGTACCTTGAATCCACCGCGCACCCTGACCCAGGCGCGTGCCGAACGCCCGCCGGCGCGCGTCAAGGTTCGTCCCCGAAGACGCGACGGCGCGGCGCATCGCCCGCGCCACACGACGCAGCCATCGCCGGGCACGGTTCAGTGCATCCTGGGAGCCGTCGGGAGGGGGGTCAGTGGGAAAGCCGCCGATCATGTCTGCTTCACATGGACGAAGAATACCACGAAACAGACGAGATCTCGTGAGGCCGAGTCACACGACGGGCGGAGCGGGCACCGGGGCGAAAGCGGATGCCGGGGATCGACATCGCGCGGGGCCCGGGGGCGGAGTGGGCGGATCGGGAGGTGGGCGAAGCCGTAGACACGCGGAGCTGGCGGTGCCCTACGCGTCATCGCACGGCCGTTACCCGGCGCTCGCCAGCTCCGTCTCCACGCCCTCCCACTCCTCCATCAGCCGCTCGACCCGCTCCAGCAGCTCGGTGCGCTCCTGCTCGAGCGACGCGACCTCTTCGGGCGGCGTGCGCTCGTAGTAGCCGGGTTCGCAGAAGATCCCCTCGATCTCGGCGACGCGCGCCTCGGCCGCCTCGATCTCGGCGGTGACTTCGTCGCGGCGCTTCTCGAGCTGCTTGATCTGGTAGGCGTTCGGCTTGACGCGCTCGCCGCGGCCGGTGCTCGAAGCACTTCGGCCATTGCGACCGCCACCGCCCCGCCCGGCACCAGCCGCGCCGGCCGCGTCCCCCTTCTTCGCCTTGCCCTCCGAGCGCCGTGCCTTGAGCACCACCGCGTCGGCGTCCAGGTGGTCGTCGCCGCAGGTGGCCACGTACTCGTCGTAGGTGCCCTGGAAGTCGCGGATCCCGTCGGGCGTGATCTCGACGATGCGTGTCGCCAGTTCGCGCACGAACCAGCGGTCGTGTGAGACCAGGATCAGCGTGCCGTCGAAGGCCTTCAGTCCCTCGACCAGCGCCTCGATCGATTCCAGGTCCAGGTGGTTCGTCGGCTCGTCGAGGACGAGGACGTTGGGGCGCTCGAGCATGAGCCGGCTGAAAACCAGCCGCGCCGCCTCACCGCCCGAGAGCGCACCGAGCTGCTTCTCGCCCTCCTCGCCCGTGAAGAGCATGAGCCCCATGTGCCCGCGCACGAAGCCGCGGTCCTTCTCCGGGCAGAAGTCCCAGAGCCACTGCTCCGCGGTGCGGTCGGTGCCGTCGAGCTGCTCGTGGTGGTCCTGCGCGAAGTAGCCGGGGTGCGTCTCGTACCCCCACTCGACCTCGCCCGCATCCGCGTCCACGACGCCCATGACGATCTTGAGGAGCGTCGACTTCCCGATCCCGTTCGGGCCCAGGATGACCAGGCGGTCGCCGCGGCGGACCTCGAGGTCGACACCGTGCAGCACTTCGTTGTCGCCGTAGGCCTTGCGG
Organism: uncultured bacterium; assembly: GCA_937995995.1. Classification (GTDB taxonomy): domain Bacteria; phylum Gemmatimonadota; class Gemmatimonadetes; order Longimicrobiales; family RSA9; genus CALBZE01. The sequence goes on along the minus strand of CALKIP010000130.1, from coordinate 1,129 downwards.
ATCCCGCGCACCCGAAGCACCTCCTTGCCGCTCGGGCGACGCTGCTCGAAGCGGAACGTCGGGTAGCGCCGCGAGCTGCCGGGCAGTGCGACGAGCTGCTCGGCCTTCTTCTCGATCAGCTTGAGCTTGCTCTGCGCCTGCCGCGCCTTGCTCGCCTTGGCGCGGAAGCGGTCGACGAACTGCTGGTGCGCCGCGATCTCGGCCTCGCGCGCCTCGATCTCCTTCTCGCGCCGCTCGCGCTCCTCGCGCTTCGCTCGTACGAAGTGGCTGTAGTTGCCGTGGTAGAGCGTGACCGTCGCGTAGTCGACGTCGAGTGTCTTCGTGCAGACGTTGTCGAGGAAACGCTGGTCGTGCGAGATCACGACGAGCGGACCCGAGAAGTCGAGGAGGAACTTCTCCAGCCACCGGATCGAGAGGATGTCAAGGTGGTTCGTCGGCTCGTCCAGGAGCAGAACGTCCGGAGAGCTGGCCAGCGTCTGCGCGAGGAGCACGCGCAGCTTGAAGCCGCCCGAGAGCGTCGAGAGCGGATTGCGGTGCACCTCGGCCGGGATGCCGAGCCCCTCCAGGATCGCCGCGGCGCGCGACTCGGCCGCGTAGCCGTCGAGGCGCTGGATCGTCTCCTCCAGGTGCCCGAAACGGTCCACGTCGAACTCCTCGTGGGCACGGGCGAGGAGGTTTTCCTTCTCGACCATCGCGTCCCACAGCTCACGGTTGCCCATGAGCGCGACGCCGAGGATCGGCTCGTCCTCGTAGAGGAAGTGGTCCTGGCGCAGGACGCCGAGCCGGACGGACTTCGGGATCGAGACCGTGCCGTCGTCGGCGTCGATCTCGCCGGACAGGATGCGCAGCAGCGTGGACTTCCCCGAGCCGTTCGCGCCCACCAGCCCGTAGCGCTCGCCCGGGTTGAGCTGGAACGTCGCATCCCTGAAGAGGAGCTGACCGCCGAATGCCTTCGAGATGTTGGATACCGAGATCATGCCTGTAATATAACCAACATCGCGACCCGACCGGAGCCCACGAGCCTTACCGGACGACGTGGACGCGCACGGGCGACGCGGCCCCACCGGACGACGTGGCCTCACGGGACGACGCGGCCGCGCACGGACAACGCGGCCGTGCAGGGCGACGC
>CALKIP010000129.1 GCA_937995995.1 uncultured bacterium | reverse complement strand
AGATCGTGACGACCGAGTTCCTCGTAGGCCTTCGCGGCCCAGTAGGTGGCCTGCTGGTAGCGGCGCCCGTTGGGGTGCAAGCGACGGTATTCCTCGAAGATGGACGCGGCGCCCTCGTGGTCCTGCTCGACGAAGGCGAGACCACCAAGGCGCATGAGCGAGAGGCCGGCCTCGTTGATGTCGGGCGCGATGGATGCGGTGCGGCGGTAGTACTCGCGCGCCCGGTCGATGAGGCCGTCGTCGTGGTCGAGATCGGCCACGAGGAAGAGCGCCCGGGCCGCGGCCGGCTGGTTCGGGAACCGCTCGGCGGTGTGGATGAACGTCGCCTTGCCATCATTCGAGCGGCCCTGCCGGTACTGCGCTCGGCCGGCCATGTAGAGCGCCTCGGCGCCGATACGATCGGACGGCGCCTGGTCGGCCAGCTCCAGAAGGCGACGCTCCGCCTCCGCGTATCGAGCTTGGCGGAAATAGGTGCGCGCGATGTCGAGCTGGATCTGCGCACGTTCGAGCGGTGTCCCCCGACCGGAGTCGAGATAGGCGGTCAGGCCGGCGCGGGCGCGATCCAGGTTGCCGTGCCTGAGATAGATCCGGCCGACCCGCAGCTGATCGTCCGCGGAGAGTCCCCTCACATCGGCGAGCTTTCGGGCCGCATTCACGGCTGCGATGTTGGATGGCGCCGCAGCCATCGCCCGCCGGTAGGCATCCTTGGCCCCCGCCGTGTCGCCGCGTGTCAGCCTGAGGTCGCCCGCAGTGACCCAGGCCGTTGCCCGTCGTGTTGCATCCTCCAGCGCGTTGGCCGCAGCCGAGGCCTGACGCTCGGCGCCTGCCAGATCGTCGGCGCCCACCCAGGCATCCACGCGGATCCGCCACCCCCACTCCCGGCCGAGATACTCGTCGATCGATTCCAGGCGACGACGGACCTCTGCGGTGTCGCCCGCGGCAGCCGCCGCCCGCGCCGCGAAGATCTCGGCCCAGTCACCGAGTTCCGGCACGAGCTCACGGCCACGATCCACTGCCTGGAGCGCCGACCGGGCATCCCCCGAGCGTGTCAACGCGAGGCCGCGCCTCAGCTCGGCCATGCCTCGCTCACGATCTCCACCGCCGGCCGCGACCGAGAGATAGCGACCGAGCGCCGCGCCGCCCTCCTCGAAACGGCCGAGCTCGAGCTGACTGCGGCCGAGCAGACTCCACCCCAGGCCGTTCGCCACCGTGTCCAGCCAACTCCGGCCGGCGAGGAGTTGCTCCACGCGGGTCCAGTCGCCCCAGCCGGCCTCGGCCTGAGCTGCCAGCAGGATCGTCGCGGGCTCGGGATCGTCCACTACGGCCAGGTATTCGCGCAAGATCTGGCTCGCCCGCCAGTAGCGCCCCTGGCGCATGGCTTCGAGCGCTTCCGGCGGTACGTCGGGCACCTCTGGGCTCGGCGCGGCGGTCGTGTCACCGAAATCGAGGAGGGCCGGACCGATGGCGGCCGCGAAGAAGAGAGCAATGATGAGGAGATACCGTGAACGCATGACCCGCACCTCGGGGAACTCCATGCCTACTACACGGGGCGAACCCCTCGGTCCGCCCCGCCTATGCCACATTGCAACCCACGCGCCGGCCGTAGCCGGTGAACGTGATCAGCGCGGTCGTCTCAAGCGACTCGCCGCCGAGCGGAAAGCCGACTTGGAGGCGGGCGTAAGCTCGTAACGCTCGAAGTTGCTTCGGTCCACGAAGGTCAGGACGAGTCGGCCGGTCGGCCCGCGCTCGTACGTCCATTCGTACGCCGTGGGCCGAGCACTGACCTGATTCCCATAGCGCAACTCGCGCACGTAGTCGGGTGGGCCGAGGACGATATAAACTTCGCCACGCTCCGACTTCCACCCCGGCACCCCCGGTTCTGCGCAGTAGAGGGAGGCGGCGCGAATTCGGGTGAAGAACTGCTCCCGGAACTCGTTGACCGGCGTGGCCGGCAGCGGATCCCGACGCGCCCAGAACTCGTCCCACAACCGCGTGCGCTCCGCACCGGTCGCGTTTTGCAGCGAGTCCAGTTCCGACGGCGTGCCAATGTAGCGCAGGAACTCGAACACCTCGTCGAAGTTGGCGACCATCCACTGGTCCGAGATGGTCACCACGAGCGGCACCCGCTCGGATGCCAGCCCAGAGCCGGCAGTCGCCTCGAGCCAGAAGCGGCCGAGGGGCACCGATGCCGGGGGAATGTCCACCAGCGCCGAGTGCAGCCCCTCGTCGCCGCCGTCGGCGAGCGGGACCTCCACGCTCCAGATCTCCCGATCCTGGTCATCGACCACGCGCACCCGTACCGGGCTTCCGGCCGGCTGACCGTACGCCTCAACATACAGCTTGGGCGCCTCACCGCCGAATGGAATGGTATGGCGCGGGTTGAGGATCAACTCGGGCGAGGAGCCCCGTGCAGTGCGTGCATTCGCCTCGTAGACGAAGAGCGGCGTCATCAGACTCTGCCCGCCGGCCGACTGGTATGCCGGCACGACCAACGAGTCCTGTGAGCGAAAACCCCGGCTCCCCGCCGCATCACGCGCCTCGACGGCGACCGTGTACTCGCCCGGTGGGAGCGCGACCACCGTCTGGTAGACCACGCTCTCATCCGTGCGGCTCGTCTCGCCGAAACTTGCCACGCGGACGACCCCCTGATCGTCCACTTGCTTGACCACCTGGCTGTCCTGCTGGAAGGACAACGAGACGGCGTAGCGGGCGGTGAAGGATCCATCTTCCCGCTGGAACCGCAGTGCGCTATTGGGTAGCGAGAGACCGAAGATGACGTAGGTCGAGTCGGCAGGACCGGCCAGCGTGCCGAAGCTTGCCACGGCCGGAAACTCCTCGGACCCGGCCATGAGACCTAGCTGCTGGTAGACCTGTAGCGGCCGCAGTATCCCACGATCCGGCGACGGTCCATCCGGCCCCTTCGCCCCGCCACAACCGGCCGCTGCGACTGCGGCCATCATGGCCGGTACCCATAAACGCAAAAGGCCACCAAGCCGGCGGCCCCTGCGTGGCAAGTGATTCGCCATTACTCACCCTGCGGTGGAGGACCCCACTTCCAGCTCGTGGAGGGCATCAATCATTTTCTGTGCCGCTTCCTCCATGTCGATGACCATCCCGTCGATCTTCGTCACGAAATAGTTGTGCGCGATGTTGACGGGGATCGCGATGACCAGGCCGCTGGCAGTGGTGATCAGGGCGACCTTAATGCCGCCGGCGACCAGCTGGGCATCCACCTCACCCGCGTTCTCGATTGCGGCGAACGCGGCGATCATCCCGATGACCGTCCCGAGGAAGCCGAGCAGCGGAGCGACGTTGGAGACCGTGGCGAGCCAGATCAGGCCGCGCTCGAGGCCGGCCATCTCGATGAGGCCGACGTTCTCGATCGCCTGGCGTACACGCTCGGAACCCTCGTCCTTGCGCTCGAGACCGGCGGCGAGGATGCGAGCGGCAGGAGCGTTGGACTCGCGCGCCAGAGCGAGGGCCTCGTCCACCCGACGCTCGGCGAACAGCGTGTCGACCTCACGGAGAAACTTGCTGGTACGCGCGCCCTTGATGCTCAATTCGACGAGCTTCCAGACGATGACGATCAGACCCAGGAGCGCACAGGCGCCCAGGAACCACATCATCCAGCCGCCGTCGTTCCAAGTCTGGACCAACCATTCGGTCGGTGTGAGTTGCGGGGCATCGAGCCCCGGAACTTGAAGCAGGGCCATTGCGAAGGTGCCGAAACTGCTCAATGTAGCCTCCGTCGGTATGGATGCGCTGCTCAGCGCTGGCACTTTGGGTGGAAACCTATTTGGACGAGGATTCGAAACATTCTAGATCCTTCCCGAGACCGTGTCAAGGGCTAAGTCTGTAACGACCGCTCCTTGATACATGCGGCGAACTGACCGGGCGCTTTTTCCGCGAGCGGCGGGTCGATGCGCGCGCACTCCTCATCCTTGAGCGGATGTGGGCACCGAGGATGGAACGGGCAGCCACTGGGCGGGTTCGACGGGCTCGGTACATCGCCACTCAGGATGATACGACCCCGACCACCCTCTGCGCCACCTTTCGTTGCCGATCCCGCGACGTGGCCGGCCTCGTCCCCTCGGTCCGCGGCGGGTGGCTCGGGCACCGGCACCGCGGAGAGAAGCGCTCTCGTGTAGGGGTGCCGTGGGTCCTGGATGACGCCCTCGGCCGGGCCCAACTCGACGATCCGGCCCAGG
>CALKIP010000128.1 GCA_937995995.1 uncultured bacterium | reverse complement strand
CGCACGAAGTGAAGCCGGCAAGGAGGAACTGCGGATCGCGCCGATCGACGCGGCCGCGATCGCACGCGATGTCGCCGCGCTGCTGGAGCCGGAAGCACGCCGCAAGGGGATCTCGATTCGAGCCCTCAACGCCGACGGGCGCCTCATCCTCGACACCGACGGCGGGAAGCTGCGCCAGATCCTGGCCAACCTGGCCGGGAACGCGGTCAAATTCACCGACGAGGGGGGCGTGGTCCTCGAAGTGGACACCTCGGGCGCGGAGTTCATCTCGTTCCACGTGCGCGACACCGGACCGGGGATCGACGCATCGGAGCTCGAACGCATCTTCGAACCGTTCACACAGGTCGATGCATCACCCACACGCGAGAAGGGGGGCACCGGCCTGGGCCTGACCATCTCCCGCCGCTTCGCTCGGCTCCTGGAAGGCGACATCGCGGTCAGTAGCACGCTCGGCGCCGGGAGCACCTTCACGCTGAACCTGCCCCGGAGCTGCCTGAAGTGCATGGGGTGATACCCGCTGCACCGCCGCCGACGGAACCCACCGGCGAAGCACTCCCCGCCGCAGCGCTACCGCCTCACCCGCCGTAGATGCGGTAGGGGAGCCAGAGGATCGCGGCGCCGAGGCGCTCGCCCAGGCGCTGGCGTACGGGACGCGCACACCAGTAGTCCAGCGTGACCTCGCGAGCCGATTGCAGGTCGTCGAGGAACTGGCGCTCGAGTGCACCCGCCAGCGCCAGGTCCTGGATCTCGACGTCGAGTTCGAAATTCCCGGTGAAGCTGAACGGGTTCAGGTTGCTCGAGCCGACCACCGCGAGACGGCCATCGGCGACGACGCTCTTGGCGTGCAGCATCGGACCCGTCCATTCGTAGATTCGCACACCCGCACGCAGTAGCGACGCGTAGTGGGCACGTGCGGCCTGGTTCAGGATCGGCACGTCGGAGCGGCCGGGCGCGAGGAGTCGCACGTCGACGCCGGCCCGCGCGGCCGCGCCGAGTGCACGCCGCAGCGTGACCGGTGCCAGGGGGTAGGCGCCGGTCACGTACAGCGTTCGCTCGGCCATCGCCGCAAGCATCTGGTAGAGGCGGTAGGCACGCGCATGGGCCGGCGGACCATCGACGACGCGCACCGCGACATCGCCGCACGGCGCCGTGATCACGGGAAGCGGGCCGGGGGAGTGTCCGCCCGCCCGGCGCCACATCCTCACGAACGCCCGGTCCAGCTCCCGTGCCACCGGCCCCTCGAGCAGGACCGCCGTGTCCCGCCAGCACGGCGCATCGGCCTCGCCCTCCCACTCGATCCCGATGCAGAGACCGCCGATCACCGCGGTGCGGCCGTCGACGACGAGTAGCTTGCGATGGTCCCGCCGAAGCAACCTGCCCGGGCGCCGCAGAGCGGGTGGGCCGAACGGCAGAACCGCACACCCCGGCCGCCGCAACGCGTCCCAGAAGCCGCGGGAAGTACGGAACGAGCCGAACCAATCGTAGAGGACCCGGACCTCGACGCCCGCCCGCGCCCGTTCGGCCAGCGCCTCGGCAAAGCGATGACCGACCGCATCGTCGCGAAAGATGTAGTTTTCGAGGTGCACCCGGGACTCCGCCGCCGCGATCCGTTCCAGCATGGCAGGGTAGGCCTGCGTGCCGTCGACCAGGAGCGACGCCGCGTTGCCGTACACCAGTGGCGCCTCGCCCGCTCGACGGAGGGCGCGCTGCACCGGACCGCTCAACGCGCCGCCACGTGCCCACGCGCTCACATCGGCCCGCCGCGCGCGCCGCATCAGCCGTAGCGCTCCAGGAAGTGGATCAGCGCGGCTTCCTCCGGATAGTAGTGGACCGGTGCCTGAGCCGTGACCGCTCGCGGTTCCTGCTGCAGCAGGTGATCGATCGTCCGGCCTTCCGTCATGTAGCGCTCCAGCACCGAAGGGTGCACGTACGCGCTGCGGCAGATCGCCGGCGTGTTGCCGAGCTCCATCGCCACCAGCCGGCAGCAGAGCACGACGTTGCGCTTCGCCTCGCGCTCCGACGACGCCGGCCCCAGGTCGGCCAGGATCGTCGCCGCGCGCACCGTGCCGCCGAAGGTCCGCAGATCCTTCGACGTGTAGCGCCCACCCAGCAGGTCGCGGATGTAGCGGTTCACCATCTCGGCGGTCACGTTCTTCACCCGCCCGCCGCCGTCCACGTACCGGAACAGCCGCCCTCCTGGAAGCGCGAGCAACTCGTCGAGGATCTCCACCAGAGGAGTGTCCGCCACCACTCGACGCTGATCGATCCGGCGCTTGCCCGAGTACGTGAAGATCAGGTCGTTGCCGCGGATCTCCAGGTGGGACTTGCGAAGTGTGCAGATGCCAAACGTCCGGTTGCGAACCGCGTAGCGCTCGCTCCCGACCCGGAAAAAGGCCCGGCTCATCAGCCGCACGACCGTCGCCAGAACACGCTCACGGCCGAGACCTTCCTGCCTCAGATGCTCGTTCGTCGCCTCCCGCATCCGAGGGACCACTCGCGCGTAGCGCAGGACGCGACCCCACTTGCGACGCTCGCGACTCGCCACGTGCTCCGCGCTGTAGATGTACTGCTTCCGCCCCGCACGGTCGTAACCGTACGCCTGTACCTTCCGCTCCACGTCCGGCGCGATGCGAACCTCCGTCCACGCCGGCGGGATCGCCAGGCAATCGATGCGCCGCAGCGCATCCTCCGTTCGAAGCGGCGAGCCATCCACCCCGAGATAAACGAACCCCTCCTCGTGAGAGCCGACTCGCCGCCACCAGGCATCCGTTCCATCATCCATCGCTTTGCCCGCGGTACACGGACCGTGCCAGTCACGAGAGCCATGGGAGGACCGACTTGCGGCGGCTGGGGAGCCGATGCACCGAAGCCCCTGCACCACACGGCTCCGTTCCAAGTCGCTCGACTTGCCGTCGCCCATGCCCTGGAGACCTCGCCCTTGTCCGTCCACACACCACCGACTCCCACCGTTCCCGTGTCCCCCTGCTCTTGACACCCGCCGATGAACCCGCGAGGATCCGTTATACCCTAGGGGGGTACCCTATCGGACGAGGGGGCGCGTATGGATTGGGGGGCGGTCGGCTGGCTGATCGGTGGTGTGGGGCTCGGTGCCGGGTTCCTCCACTTCGCGGCGATGCGGGGCCGAAAGGGTGAACGACGCGTACAGGCCGTGGGGCTGATCGTCGCCGGGCTCATTTACGTGGGCTTCGCGGCGTGGTCGGCCGACCCGATCTGGATCGTGATCGAGGGGGTGGGCACGGCGATCTTCGCCGCGCTCGCGCTCGCCGGCGTGCGCTGGTCTGCGTGGCCGCTGGCGCTGGGCTGGGCGCTGCACCCGGTGTGGGATGCCGCGCTCCACCTCGCGGGCGCCGGCGCCGCGGTGGCTCCACCCGGGTATGTCCTCGTGTGCGTGAGCTTCGATCTGTTGGTCGCCTTGCGCGTTACGCTGACCGAGCTGTCCGAGCGGGGTGCCGGGCTGCGCGAAAGAACCCTACGACTGGAGACGAATCGATGACCGAAGCGACGGAGCAGGAGCATCGTCACGCCTCGGGCATCACGCCCGAGCTGCAGGAGCAGGCGCTCAAGCGGCTGCGCCGGATCGAGGGTCAGGTGCGCGGGCTCCAGCGCATGGTCTCCGAGGGCCGGTACTGCGCGGACATTCTGACGCAGATCTCGTCGGCTCACGAGGCGCTGCGCAGCGTCGGGAAGCTGCTCATGCGCAATCACCTGGAGCACTGCATCACCGATGCGCTCCGTTCCGGCGACCCGGCGGAAGCCGAGCGGACGTACCAGGAAGTACTGGACCTCATGTACAAGCACGCGCGCTGAGGCTCGTGTGCAAGGTTGGAGCGGGGGCCAGGCGGTGGAGGGGGATGTGTGATCCTCTCACCGCGGTTCTGCCCTCGGACCTCGCCCGGACCTCGGGGCGAAGCGTGACTGGGCGTAGGGGTCTGCGCATCGAAGCGGACCGAGAGGACGGTGAATGATATGGCGGAAGTCGCTCATAGATCAGAGGGGTCGGGGACGAAGCTCACCTTTCCCGTGAGCGGGATGACGTGTGCGGCGTGTGCGTCCCGTGTGCAGCGGAAGCTTTCCCGTGCGGAAGGTGTCCAGGAAGCCGCGGTGAACTTCGGCTCGGAGCGGGCGACGGTTTTCTTCGATGACGCCGCGACCGACCTCGGCCGAATCGTGCAGGTAGTCCGCGACGCCGGCTACGATGCCCGCACGGAGGAGGCGGCACTGGCGATCGAGGGGCTGGAGTGGGCTGCGACGGGTGAGCCACTCGCGCGGGAGCTGCGCAGGGTTGCGGGCGTCCTCTCGGCGGAGGTGAATCTGGCGAGCGGTCAGGCTCGGATCCGCTACATCCCGGGAGCGACGTCGCTCGACGACGTGGAGCGTGCCGTGCGCGGAGCGGGCTACCGTCTGGCCGCGCCTGTCGAAGCGGCGGATCCCGTGGAGCTGGAGCGCGCGGCTCGCGAGCGCGAGTTCCGAACGCTGCGCGCGAAGTTCGCCTTCTCCGCCGTCGTCTCGGTGCTCGCGATGCTGCTTTCCATGCCGCTCATGATGGGCGGTTCCGAGACGATGGACGCCGACCTCTTCGGTCGGCTGATGATGCCGCTCTCCGATGCACTCGCCACGGCGATGCCGTGGCTCTACGCGGCCGACCCCAACGTCCTTCGCTGGGTGCTCCTGGCACTGACTACGCCCGCGCTCTTCTGGGCGGGCCGGCAGTTCTTCCGTGGCGCGTGGAGCGGCGCGCTTCACGGCACCGCGGACATGAACACGCTGATCGCCGTAGGCACGGGCGCGGCGTACCTCTACAGCGTGGTCGTGACCGTAGCACCGGGGCTGCTGACCGGTGCCGGCCTCTCTGCCGACGTCTACTACGAGGCGGTGGTCATGATCATCGCCCTCGTCCTTCTCGGCAAGCTGTTGGAGAGCCGGGCCAAGGGCCGCACCTCCGAGGCGATCCGCAAGCTCGCGGGGATGCAGCCGAAGACCGCGCGCGTGCTGCGTGATGGCGCGGAGCAGGACGTCCCGGTCGAGGAGCTCGTGGCGGGCGATGTCGTCCTGGTCCGTCCGGGCGAGCGTATCCCCGTGGACGGCGAGGTGCTCGAGGGGCGCAGTGCGGTCGACGAGTCGCTGCTGACGGGCGAGGCGATTCCGGTCGAGAAGGGAGTGGGCGACGTCGTTATCGGCGGCACGATCAACGGCCGCGGCGCTCTCCGCTTCCGCGCGACCAAGGTCGGCAAGGACACGGCGCTCGCGCAGATCGTGCGGCTGGTCGAGGATGCGCAGGCCTCGCGGGCGCCGATCCAGAGGCTGGCCGACGCGATCGCCGGCGTCTTCGTCCCGGTTGTGATCGGGCTCGCTCTCGTGGCCGGTGTGATCTGGCTGGCGTTCGGCCCCGAACCGGCGTACCTCTATGCACTGGTCTCCTTCGTCACGGTCCTGATCATCGCCTGCCCGTGTGCACTGGGTCTGGCCACGCCGACGGCGGTCATGGTCGGCACCGGTGCGGGCGCCGAGCGCGGGATCCTGATCAAGGGCGGCGAGGCGCTGGAGACGGCGCACCGGATCGCGACCGTGGTGCTGGACAAGACGGGGACGATCACGGAGGGGAGGCCGAAGGTGCTGGAGGTCGTGGGCGCGTCGAGTGCGGGCGCGGGAGAAGACCAACTCCTGCGCCTGGCCGCCTCCCTCGAGCGGGCGAGTGAGCATCCGCTGGCCGCCGCGATCGTGGAAGCCGCGCGGGAGCGGGGACTTGAGCTGACCGATCCACGCGACTTCGTCGCCGTCGCCGGGCGGGGTGCGGAAGCGGTCGTCGATGGCGTGAAGCTCCGTGTCGGCAACCGCGCGTTCATGGAGGAGAGCGGTGTCGACGTCTCGGCGCTGGAGGCGGACGCCGAGCGGATCGCGCGCGCGGCGGGCACGCCGATCTACGTCGCATCCCTCGGCCCCGATCCCGCGCTCGCCCCGGACACCTCCGCACAGCCGGGTGCCGTCGTGGCGGTGCACGACGAGCGCGAGGCGGTGCGCCGGGACCGCGATATGGGCAGCGCCGGACCCGTGGCCCTCGGTCTCCTCGCCGTCGCGGACCCGGTGAAGCCCACGAGCCGTGATGCGATTGCGCGCCTGAAGCGTATGGGGCTCGAGGTCGTGATGCTGACCGGGGACCACCACGCGACGGCGGAAGCGATCGCTCGGGAAGTCGGCGTGGAGCGCGTCGTCGCCGAGGTGTTGCCGAAAGACAAGGCGGCGGAGGTGAAGCGGCTCCAGGAGGGCGGCCGGGTGGTGGCCATGGTCGGCGACGGCGTGAACGATGCGCCCGCACTGGCCCAGGCGGACGTGGGGATCGCCATCGGCACCGGCACGGATGTGGCGCTCGAAGCCAGCGACGTCACGCTCGTCGGCGGCGATCTGGGTGGGGTGGCCACCGCGATCGAGCTCTCGCGGAGGACCATGCGGACCATCAGGCAGAACCTGTTCTGGGCGTTCATCTACAACGTGATCGGGATCCCGATCGCCGCGGGCGTACTCTACCCTGCCTTCGGCATCCTGCTCTCGCCGGTCCTGGCGAGTGCGGCGATGGCGTTCAGCTCGGTGAGCGTCGTGACGAACTCGCTGCGGCTGCGGCGCTTCGGCCGGGCCAACGCTCGGTCCGATCGCCACATCGCCCCCTCGACCCGGCCGGTCGCGGCCGCCGCGGGAGCGTGAGGCATGGACACCGCCGTCGCCCTCGTCGCCGCGTATTTGCACTTCAACGGCTACATCTCGATCCCCGAGCAGCCCATCCTGGTCGGTGAGGGACAGCCGTGGAAGTATCACACGGCGACCGACCTGGACATCCTGGCGGTCCGCTTCCCGCACGCGGCGATCATCGTCCCGCGTGATGGCGGCGGCCCTCCGTGGGAGGACGATGACCTCAAGCTCGAGGCCGACCCGTTGCTCGACCTCCAGGAGGGCGTGGTCGACGTCCTCGTCGCCGAGGTCAAGGAAGGTCGGCCGCGGCTGAACGAAGCGCTGCGCGACCCGGTCGTCCTCCAGGCCGCACTCGCCCGGCTGGACGCGGGCTTCGACGATCCGCTCGAGCGGGTCGCCGCCGCACTCATCGAGCGCGGCGAGGCACGGACGGAGGCGGGCGGCCGGAAGTGGCGCTTCCGTCTCGCTGCCTTCGGCGACGGCTCGCCGGTCCAGGAGGGCGGCCCGTTCCACGTCTTCTCGCTCCGCCACGTGGCGCTCTTCCTCATGCGCACGATGGCCGAGCACCACAAAGTCTGGCGCGACGCCCAGTTCGGCGACACCGTCCTCGACCTGCTGCACCTCCTGGACAAGCTCGGGCTCGGCCTCAAGTGGGTCCAGGCGCAGCGTCGCAAGGTCGACGAGGCGCCGGTCGCCGCTGACACGCCGCTGGCGCCTGACGCGTGGAACGACGACACGCGTCCCGACACGGTCCTCCACCCGCACCTCGAAGTGGAGCCGGCCGCGACGGAGCCGTCGTCGGAGTTGGCTGCGACGGAGCCTGCGCCGGAATCAGCGGTGGAAGAGGAGGCGGATACGGAGGCCTGGGAGTAGGCAAGAGGGGGCAAGGACCGCCCCACGAATTTCATTCACTACAACGAGAAGGAGCAACGGCATGGCGACTGCAACCTTGAAGATCACGGGAATGAGCTGCGGCCACTGCGTGCGTTCGGTCACCGAGGCACTCGAGTCGGTGGATGGCGTGCGCTCCGCGAAGGTAGACCTCGAGGCCGGCCGCGCGACCGTGGAGTACGATGAGAGCACGACCGATCCCACCGATCTGGTCGGCGCCGTCATGGACGAAGGATACACCGCCGAGGAAGTGGTATCATGACCCAGCCGTCGCGCACGACCGAGTCGATCAATCCGGACTACGCTGCGATCCGTGACATCATGCATCAGATTCGCGACCGGTTGACCGTGCCCGATCGTGCGCGACTGGCCCTCGGCCTCATCGGCCACCTGGCCACCTTCATGAACCGGCATCAGATGGAGCGACTCCTGTCGCAACTCGTGGAGGAGGCGGAGCGGGTACAGGACGTTCCGCCGCTCCGTCGCAACACCGAGGGCGAGGGCGGACGCACGGCCGCGTAGGGCGGCCCGGCGGCAAGCCGACGGGCCGCTCCTCGGCCCGAGTCCTGCATGCCTCCGGGCGGTGCGATCATATGCCGAACCGACCGAAGCCGAAGGCATGAGGACTTCCGTCCCGGACATCGCGGACCGTATCTCGCCGCGCAGGAGCGGCGCCGTGCTGGCCTTCGCGCTCGCTCTCGCGCTCGCGGCGGAGCCCGCCATGGCGCAGGAGCCGGTGCCGCCGGATACCACGCCTGCGCCGACACCGGCGCCCATCCCGCTGGACGGAGCGGAGGAGGCGCCGACCGGTCCCGAGGTCACGGACGTCCGTTTCGAGGGCGTCAATGCACTCGACACCGATCTGCTGCGCGATGCGATCGCCACGCAGGCCACCGAATGCCGCTCCCCGTTCTTCTTCCTCTTCTGCGCCCTCGGCTTCGGCTTCGCACAGGAGGAGCACTACCTCGACCGTGCGGAGCTGGAACGCGATGTCGAGCGTATCGAGCTGCTCTACGAGAGCTGGGGCTTTCCGGACGCCGCCGTCGAGGCGCGCGTCGAGCCGGAGGACGGCGACGAGGTCGAGGTCGTCTTCACGGTGAGGGAGGGCGAGCCCATCGTGGTCTCCGCCCTCCAGATCCGCGGCCTGAACGCACTGCAGCCACCGGTCGAACTGCCGGAGACGCTCCCCCTCGAGGTCGGCGACCCGTACGCGCTCCCGCTCCTGGACTCGCTCCAGAGCGTGATCCTGCGCGCCTTCGCCGAGCGCGGCCGTCCCTACGCCCAGCTCGAGATCGGCGGCGATGTGAACGAGGCCGCGCGCACGGCACGCCTGGCGATTGACATCGACCCGGGGCCGGAGGTCGTCTTCGGCGAAACGACGATCATCACCGAGCGGCCCCTCGACGAGGAGGTCGTCCGCGAGCGGCTGGCCTGGGAGCCGGGCGAGCCGATCAGCCCGTCGGCGATCGAGGAGACGCAACGTAGTCTCTACGCGCTGCCGATCGTCGAGCGCGTCGTGATCGAGCCGGTGGGCCTCGAGGAGGGGGCCACGATCATCGAGCCGCGTATCACGGTCGAGACCGGGCGCACGAGCGCCATCCAGCTCGAGGGCACGGTCTCCTCGACCGAGTGCCTGGAGATTGCCGGCTTCTGGCGTAGCCGCTACTTCCTCGGTGGGCCGCGCCTCTTCTCGCTCGGTGTCGGCGTGGGCAACCTCTTCGCGGACCAGCTCAGCGGCTTCCCCTGTACCGGCGTGGACGACGACGAGGCCGGGATCACCGACGACTTCAGCGACCTGAACTACTTCGTGCAGGCCGACCTGCGTCAGCCATGGCCCGGGCACCCGCGCACGGCGCTCCTGCTGAGCGGCTACTTCGTCCGTGAGACCGCACCACGCGTCTACGTCCGTCGCGGCTATGGCGGCGCAGTCGGCATCGCGCGGGAATTCCGTCCGGAGCTGACCGGTGCGGCGCAGTACTCGCCCAGTCGCAACGAGCTCTCCTCGGCGGACATCTTCTTCTGCGCCACGTACGGCGCCTGCTCCGATGAACAGCTCGACGAGTTGACGGAACTGACGTGGCTCTCGCCGCTCGAGGCCTTCCTGCTATGGACGCCCGAGGGTCCACCGATCCAGGTCCGGCCGCCCGAGCCCGGCGAGCGCTGGCGCCGCTGGGCACGTGTCGGCCTCGAGGGCGCGGCGCTCTTCACCGGCTCGGAGTACGACTACTTCCGCACGCTCGACGAGGCGGGCGCGACGCGTATCCTCTCCGAGCGCAGCGAGCTCGCGCTCCACACCCGCATTGGCCTCCTGGCCGGCCAGGACGAACTGCCGCCACAGGTCCGACTCTACAGTGGCGGCATGAACACCGTCCGGGGCGTGCCGCAGAATTTCCTGGGGCCCAAGGTCCTGGTCACCGGGACGAGTGGGCTGGCGGCGCTCGGCTGCACCCTCGAGCCCGGCGGCTGCCCTGCCGGGCTCGTCGTCGACCCGGACGAGGTGGCGGTTCGGCCGACGGGCGGCGAGCTGCTCTTCGAGGGAAACGTCGAGGGCCGCCACTGGCTGACCAACACGCTCCAGCTCGCCGCCTTCGCGGATCTGGGCGTGATCGCGCGCGATCCGTGGGGCAGCGCGGATGCGCTGATCGGCGAGAACTGGTCGGCGCTCGTCACGCCCGGCATCGGGGTCCGCATCCTGACCGGCCTCGGCCCGATCCGCATCGACCTGGGCTACGACCCGTCCGGCGCGAGGACGATCCCGCTCTTCACCCGCGATCCCGAGACCGGTGACCTCGTGATCCTCGGCGACGTCGTCTACGACCCCTACGAGTGGGACGATCCCGGATTTTTCAGCGAGCTCTGGCGCCGGCTCCAGCTCCAGGTCGCGATCGGCCAGCCGTTCTGAGGCATGACGCGCGGCCGCCTTCTCCTGGTGCCGGTCCTGGCCCTCCTCGCCAGTGCCTGTGACGATCGCCACGACCGCCTTCCACGTCTGATCCCCGACATCCCCGCACCGCCGCCCGTGCCCGCGGCAGCACTCACGCCACTCGAGGGCGTCTTCACCGTGCGCGTGAGCGAGTTGCACGCCGTGGTCGGTATCGGCGTCGACTTCGACCTGCCGTTCGTCGAGGCGGCGGTGCCGACACGCATCGTCTATGGCCCCGATCCGGGCCAGCCGGCAATCCCGATCGAGACGTTGCGCCTGGTGAGACCGGACGTGACCTTTCCGATCGATACGGTGATCACGGGCCTCGACTTCTTCATCGAGATCCTCGAGCCGAGGCTCGAGATCGGCCGACTCATCGTCGAGAAGGGCAGGCTCGGAACACTTGCCGCGCCGAGCCAGGCACCGGGCCGCTGGCTCTGGCGCATGCGCGACATCGATCTCCTGGCCGTCGACGTCCGCCTGGGCGGAGAGGCAGGGCTGGATGAGGGGTTTCGGATCGTTCGATCGGACGCGGTGGGCGAGGTGCGCGGCCGCCCGATGACGATCACGGACCTGGCGCTCGATGTGGTGCGCAATGCGAGCTTCCTGGCGGATGCCACGGTTCGGCTCCCCGAATCGCTGGTCGACGCCGACTTCTTCGCCGACCGCTCGAACGACTGGATCGTGACCCTGGCCGCCGACACCTTCGCCTTCAGCGATCTGGCGGCGCTGATCCCGCAGCTCGAGGAGGCGGCGCCGGGCGGCGGCACCGGGGTGGTGACGCTGGCCGGCGGACAGGACCTGAAGAGTGCCGACGTGCACCGGCTCCTCCTCGAGTCCGGCCGCTCAGTGGCCACGGTGCGCGGCGTGGTCGACACCGAGGGACCGGACGCGCGCTTCGAGGACGTTCTGATCGAGCCCGCACCGGTCCATGCCGAGGACGTGGAGCGCGTCTTTGGCGTCACGCTCCCGGGTGGCGGCACCTGGAGCGGCTGGCTCGCCGCCGACGGCACCTTTCGAGAAGGCGTTCTCCTCCGTGGCGACCTCGCCCAGCGCCAGGAGGGCGGCGAGCTCTCGCGCTTCGCCGTCGACGGCGTCGCCATTCTGGAGCCGGACACCTACATCGACCTGGCCGTGCGCACCGATCCACTCCGCGCCGCCGACACCGCCTTCGACGCCACGCTGCGCCTGGTGGGCCCGGCCGACTCTCTCGCGATCCGCGGCGAGGCGGCGGTGCGGGGGGTGGGCGGGCTGCTCGCGCGGCTCGATGCGCGACTCGTCGACCCCGCGGACGCGCCGCCGGTGCTCGCGGGTGCGGCCACGGTGATGGCCGCGCCCCGCACGGTCCGGCGGCTCGCGGGGCTCGAGCCGGACGACGAGTGGAGCGGTGCCCAGGACCACGGCGGCGCCTCTCCGACCGATCTGCCCGGAGGCGTGCCGGCCCCACCACTCCTCGGCCGATCCATCGAGCCCGCGCCACCTTCGCCGTCACCGCGTCCCGTGCCGCCAGCGGCCGACCTCGTGGCCGAGGCGGGGGGTGCGGTCGTACTCGCGGAGGGCGGCGCCGTCGACGTCGCCATCATGGCCGATTCACTTCCGCTCACGCTCCTGCCCCTGCCCGAGGCGATCGACAGCGTACGCGGCGTGGCGACCGGGCGTGCGCACATCGGCGGCACCCTGGACGCACCCGATTTTCGCGGTCGCTTCACGCTCGAGGAGGGCGGCCTCTTCATCGAGCCGCTCGCCATGCCCGTCGAGGCGATCGCCGCCGACCTGCGGCTGGTCGATGGGCTCTTCGTCGTGGATACGCTTGGCGCAATGGCCGGCGGCGGCACGCTCGACGTGAGCGGGAGCGTCCGCCTCTTCGAGGGCCCGCGCCGCTTCGATCTCGCGATCCGCGCCGATAGCGTGACCGTCAAGGACGACGAGGACGGCGATCTCGCCGCTTCCGCCACACTCACGCTCGAGGGCCCCTTCGAGCGACCCGCGCTGACCGGCCGCGTCTTCGACCTCCACGGCTGGATCAGGGAGGACGCCTTCCGCGAGGATCCGGTTATCGACCTCGACGACCCGCCGTACGCCGACCTGGCGCGGCGAGTGCCGTGGCCGCGCGACTCGGAGATCCTGGCCCGTGCAGGGCCCGAGGAGCCGCCACCGATCGACGTTCGCATCATCATCGAGGTCGACACTGCGTTCTCCGTCATCGACGAGGACTCGGAGCTCTACGGCCGAGGCGACGTCGCTGTCATCACGACGGACGAAGACATTGCCGCCGAGGGGATGGTCGAGATCCAGGGCGGGTTCTACGCCTTTTTCGGCAATCGCTTCAAGGTACGCGGGGGGACGGCACTCTTCGAGGGCGGCATCGAGCCGCGAATCGCGCTCAAGGCGGAGCACGAGGAGGACTGGGCGATCGGCTCCGGACGCATTGCAACGGCGGAGCGCCGCTTTCCACCGCTCGAGTTCTTCGCCATCGGCCCCGCCGGTCGGCCGCGGGAGACGCTGCGTCGCTGGTCCCTGATCCCCGAACTCCCCGAGGATCTGGGCGAGCTCCTGATCTTCGGCATCGAGCCACAGCCGGTACGCGGCTGGCGCCGTGACCCCGTCTGGCGGCCGAGCGACAGGGCCGAGTTGATGGACGAGCGCGCCGAGACGCAGTCGGCGACGCTGCTCTGGAGCTACATCGCCGACGAAGCCTACGATTACATCCCTCTCGAACGGGGATGGCTCCAGGCCGGTACCATCCGGGTCGGCCCCGGCTATCCGGCACGCGTCGTCGTCGGACCGATCATCGGTGCGGGTGCTATCCTGAACGGCTTCGAGGTCTTCGTCTCACAGGCACTCGACGGCCACCTGCTCCCCGGCGTGCGCGTGCGCGTTCGCGGCTACGCTCCACTCGGTGCACAGCTCGAGGCGTTCAGCGTCCCCCGCTTCTACGTCGATGCGCCGTTCGGCGACGGCGAGGACGGCTTCTTCGTACGCCGCAAGACCGGCATCGGCTTCTTCTGGGAGTGGGAGTTCGGCGAGGGCGGAAGGGGGCTCAACCCGCCAGCGTCGCGTGGAAGCCGGCCGCCTCGATGACCTCGATCAGCCGGTCGACCGTGACCTGATCGTCCTCCACGTCCACCTCGGTGCACCCTTCCTCGCGGTTGGCGACGGCGCCGAAGACGCCCGGCTCGGCGAGGAGCGCCTCCTGCACGCGCTCCTCGTCATCGGCACCATCCATCCCCCTCACGCTGAGCAGTACGGTGGGCATCGTCAGATGTGCACCACAATGCGGTCGAGCTTGGGCTTGCGTCGCGGCACCAGCCGCTCCATGAGGCTCGCCCGTCGCGCCAGACGACGCCGGGCCGCTACCTCCTCGCGCTCCTCGCGCTCCAGCAGCAGCCCCAGGATGCCGGTGGCGCCGAAGGCGAGGGGAGCGATCGCGCCCAGCAGCGACATGCGTGTGTTCCTGGCTCGCCGGTAGCGTCTCGGATCCTGGCTCCCCGTGGCGATGGCGTAGGCGCCGGCCGCGACCGCCGCGACCGCGGCGCCCACGGCCATCCCGTCCAGCACGCGCGTCGCCGTGCGGACACGGGGCTCCGGGCGCGCGGCCAGGACCGCGTGAGCGGCGCCGGCCAGTGGCGCGACGACGAGGGGCGCCATCCCCAGTGCGTCCCACGGCTGGCGCACCGGGCCATCGGCCTGGGTGATGACCCGCCGCCCGGCCAGCGCCTCCGCGCCCGTGGCCAGGAACAGACCCGCCGCCATCCAGTGCAGCGGCGCGTACGTGCTGCCATCATGGAGCGCAGCCTCCCGGGCTCGCCCCATCCCCATCAGCTTCCCTCGGATCCTCGATACGACTTGCTTCTGCATCGGCATCGTCGGTGCATCCTGTGGCTGGCATGCGCAGGGATAGGATCGGCTCACGAGTTGCGGCGCTGCAAGATGAGGACCGAGGGCACTCGTCGAGGGGCAGCGCCCGGCAGGGCGAAACGGCCGTCGTCGATTCTGGCCGTCACCGGTCGCCAACCGTCAGAAGAAAGACGACTCGCTCGTTGATTCAATGGCCCCGAGCACGCATCGAGTGGAACGACAGGAACGCAATAGGACGCGATGAAACACGTAATGCTTCGACTCGCGCGCGCCGCTTCCGCGGCCACCGCCCTCTTCGTCGTCTCCTGTGCGAGCATCATGGAACCACCCGCGACTTCGGAAGCGCCGATCCGCACGGACCGAGACCGCTACACGGTCCGCAGCACCGAGCAGGGGCTCGAGGTCAAGATCGCCTTCACCTACGTGAACCGTACGGGCAAAACCGTCTTCGTGACCAACTGCCGCGGGATCGCGCCGCCCTCGCTCGAGAAGTGGGACGGCAGCGAGTGGGTGCACGCCTGGGCGCCGGCGGTCCCACTCTGCCTCTCACCGCCGATCGTGATCAGACCGGGCGAGACGCACACGGACACGCTGCACGTCGTGGCCGGCACTCCCGGAGGCAACGTCGAGCCCACCTTCCGGGTCGATGAGATCGAGGGGAGCTACCGACTCGTCTGGCACGGCGTAGTCCACGACTACGACGCGAACAGGCAGGGTTTCGGCAACCCGCTGCCGCTCGAGGAGAGGGTCTCGAACGTCTTCAAGCTCGAGCGTTAGCCCTGGCTCCGAGCGTGCGGGGCGAGCCACCTCACTCGCCACGCGCCTCGGAGTCGCCGCAGCACGATGGCCGTGGCCGGACGGCCACGGCCATCGTGCGCCCATGCCGCCAGTTTTCCGGCCAGCGGCTCCAGCGGACCCACCTTCCTTGCGGATCGACGGCACTCTCCACATCTAATGGAGGTCCGGCTCCACGCGACTCGTGTGCCGAGAGCCGGTTTCGGGTGCCGCCGCGATCCTCGCGGCGCGTACTGCCCCCTCCGGAGGAGGTCCGCATGCCCGAGATCCGCAGCCGAGCCGCGTGCCGCGGCGCCGCGGTGCTAGCCACCCTCCTGCTGCTCTCCGCGCCTCCCGTCGCCTCCCAGGTCGTTCGCGGCACGGTCCTCGAGGAGGGGTTCGATGAGCCCATCGCTCAGGCGGAGGTCATCCTGATCGATGACGAAGGCGAGGAGAAGGCGAATGCGCTCACGGACTCGCTCGGGGTGTTTCGGCTCCAGGCGCCGGAGGCGGGGAGCTACACGCTGTCGGTTCGCCGGATCGGATTCGTCACCGTCGCCACGCCCGTCGTGAACGTCGCGGCGGGAGAAGCGGTGTCCGTCGAACTCCGCATGAGCGCCAGGGCAATTCCACTCGACCCGCTCGTCGTGGTTCAGCGACGGTGGTACGGCATCTCGCGTCTGCAGCAGTTCTACGAACGTGCGGAGTGGAACGACAAGCTCGGGCGAGGCAGGATCTTCTTCCGCGAGGATCTGCAGAACGTCTCGTCGATCCGCCATCTCATCCACCAGACGCCCCAGCGGTGGCGCTGTCCAATGCAGGTGCTTGTCGACGGCTTGCCGATTTCACACCTGGACGACCTCGACGCCTTCGCCGCACCGGACGTGGTCGAGGGCGTCGAGATCTACCGGGGAGCGGCCCAGGTGCCCATCGAGTACGCCTACCTGAACGCCTGTAGCCTCGCCCTGGTCTGGACGCGCCCGACACCCGGCAGGCCGTTCAGTTGGAAGCGGACGCTGGTGGCTGGCGGCATACTCGGCACGATCCTGCTTCTGGTCCGCTGACCGACCCGCCGCGAGGAGCGAGACACGGCCGCGCCGGTCGAAAGACCGTCCACCGCGCTCACGACAAGCGGAGGCAGGACAGGTGCCTACCTCCGCATCCGCCCCAGGAAGACGTAGCCGTCCACCAGGTCCCTGAGATCGTACCGGTCCAGGTCGAGCCCGAGCTCGAGCCCGGGCATGCCGACCTCGAACAGCGGCGCGGCCAGGAAGTCGAAGTGATCGTCGACGCGGAGTCCGAGCGGCCCCACCGCCTCGTCGAGGTTGCGCTGGAGCAGGCCGAAGGCACGGGTCGCCGCGTACGCGACGACGGTGTTGTCGGCAGCCGGCACGGGCGGCGTGTCCGGCAGGATCGTGAAGACCTCGCCCGGATGGCGCTCGTTGAGCCGCGTCGCCAGCCACGTGACCCGTACCGGCTCGGCACCGGCGATGCGGAGCGTCGCAGTGCCGTGCTTGAGCCCGTGGTGCCCACCCATGAAGATGAGGACCCGCGCCCACGGATCGTGGTCGAGGATCTCGTGCTCGATCACTTCCGCCATGTGGAGGTCACGGGTGGCGTAGAGTCGGGCGGCCTCGGGTGGGGGCAACCGCTGCTCGGACGGCCAGCCCGGAAGGTCGGCGGCCAGGACCCGGATGCTGCGCGTCGGACCGAGTTCGTTGTTCAGCTTCCAGACGCGCCGGTAGATCTCGAGGTAGGCACGCTCGACGCCCCACTGCCGCTGCAGGGTACGCGAGTGGGCGTAGAGGATCGCGATGTTCTCCGGATCGCTCTCCAGATACGCATCGATGTAGCTCTGCTGATCGATGCCGACCTCGAGGACCACGGCGTCCAGACCCGGCCCACGGGCGAGTGCCTCGATCGCTTCGGCGGCGAGCAGCTTCGGCGCACGCGATCGATACACATCGCCGAGGAAGACGAACCGGTTCGCCCGACCCGCCGCCTCGATCAGCCGCACCGGCTCCACGCCGCGCTCCCGTGCGTAGGCGACGAGGCTCTCGACGTTGCCATCCCGACGATACCCCTCGACCAGGGCCACCGCCGCGAGCACCACGGCGAGCAACGCCGCACCGACCATCCACCGGCCATCCACGCTGAAGCGCCGCCTGGGCAGGTGCCGGCGTGCCCGACGCCGTCCGCGCTTGATCTCCTTCCACATGCGTGCCTCCGACTCGCGAGCCATCCACCCTGCCGGCTGTTGCAACCCGCGGGCCGGGGATTGGGCGGGACACCAATGTCAGGATCTACCTTGTCGCGGCGCGATGAAGCGAAGAGCCTTGATCGGACGCCGCGGAACCCCGATCTTCGGCTGACTCCCCGGTCCGCGTCACGCCGAAGACTCCCGGACCGCATCCCCTCGCGAGCCCGATCCCGATTTCCATCCCGACGGAGGCGACGCCATGCCCGACCGACCCCGGAAGCCACGACCACCTGCACTCCCACAGCCGCGGCCCTTGGCTGCGACGCGTTCCATTCGGCCCCTCGCCATGCTCGGCACGCTCGGCCTTCTCTGCGCATCGATCGCCACGCTCGCCTCGTGTGGCGCGGGCGACCGCGCCCGCGCCGCCCCCACC
>CALKIP010000127.1 GCA_937995995.1 uncultured bacterium | reverse complement strand
TTCCACCACCGAGGTGATCAGCACGATGCCCGCCGTGAGCAGGTAGACGACGGGGGCGCCACCCACGTACGCCTCGTTCACAGCGAAGAGGAGCGACGCCGCCGCCCAAAGGATGCCGCGCCGGACCGGGTTCGGCCGGAGCAGGCCGAAGACCGCGATCGACAGCAGGGCAAGGCTTCCCACCAGGAGCACGCTGTCGGCGACGGGCGAGTCGAAGCCGAGCCATCCGGGCAGGAGATCACGGGTGAGCCACGATACCAGCCGCTCGGATGCGCGCGCGACGGTTACGGCAAGGAGCACGGCCTGCGCGAGGACGACGGCGAGGAGGGCCAGCCCCATGCGGCCGATTGCGGCGCGGTCGGGGAGGACGCCGAGGAGAAGAAAGTTCGCCAGGATGAAGAGCGCCGCGGCAGGGACCATCACCTGCCTCCCGGGCGCCGGCACCTGAAGACCCGCCGCGACCGATGTCGCACCCTTCGCCGCGAGGATCGGAGCGACGAGGGCGAGTGCCAGCAGCGCCAGCACGACGCGGTTCCGGCGCAGCCGCCACGCGACCAGCGCGCCCACACCGTACGTGAGGAGTGCCACATGCACCGAGCCGGTCACGACTGGCGCGGGCAGCAGGTCGCTCGCGTGCAGCACGGCGACCAGCACGAGCAACAGCCCCTCGGGGGCGATGAGTGACAGGAGGCGTCTAAGACCAGACGGATGCATCCGAATCGTCCAGGGGATCCCGTGGTGCGCGGGGAGGACGGGGCGCGATGCGCAAGATGTACGCTGCACCGGAGTGCGGCAAGTCATCGAGGCACGGCCGCGGAAGCGCCGGGCTTGACATCGCCGGTTCGGGCGGGGTAGTGTGTGCCGAACGGTGTTCGGTTGCGTCGCTGCTGGCGCGACGGGAGCGGCTGCAGCTCCCTCCGCGAAACCGCCGACCCCGCGCCCGCAGGGCGCCGCATCCCGCGGGCCGCAGGCCGGCCCCCGCCGCCGATAGGCGGCCGTTCCCCGCGTCCGAACGGATGCCGTATTCCCGCCGGCGTAGCCGGCAGGTCCCGCCCGCAGGGCCGAACCCCGCCGGCGCCAGCCGGCTCTCGGCCCTGCTCGAGAACCGCTTCGGATGGCTCAATACACACTGGAGCTCGCTCCACTTTCACGGGAAGACGATCATGCGCATACGGCGAATCGGAGTGGTCGGCGCCGGGGTTATGGGGCGGGGGATTGCCGCGCTCGCGGCCTCTGCCGGCGTGCCGACCGTGCTCCTGGACGTACCGGGCGAGGAGGAGCGTGATGGGGCGGCCCGGCGGGGGCTGGAGGCGGCGCTCAGATCGAAGCCGGCGTCGTTCATGGACCCGGACCGCGCGGCGCTGATCGAGGTGGGCAACACCGAGGACGACCTCGGAAGGCTGGGCGGGTGCGACTGGGTGGTCGAGGCGATCGTCGAGCAGCCGGAGCCGAAGCGTGCACTCTACGAGCGGCTGGAATCGGTACTCGCGCCGGAGTCGATCGTGACGACGAACACCTCCGGGATCCCGATACGGCTCCTGGCGCAGGGGCGTCCGGAGTCGTTTCGTCGGCGCTTCCTCGGCACGCACTTCTTCAACCCACCCCGCTACCTGCACCTCCTGGAGCTGATCCCGACGCCCGAGACTGATCCGGCGGTGGTCGAGGCGATCACCGAGTTCGGCGACCGGGTGCTGGGGAAGGGGATCGTCGTCGCGAAGGACGCGCCGGGCTTCATCACGAACCGGCTGGGCGTGTACGGTATCGTGGGCGCGTTGCGCCTGATGCAGGAGTTCGACCTCACGATCGACGAGGTCGATGCGCTGACCGGGCCACTCGTCGGGCGGCCTAAGTCGGCCACCTTCCGCACGGCCGACATCTCCGGATTGGACGTGCTCAAATTCGTGACGCAAGGGCTCGGCGCGGCGACGGGCGAGGACTTCTCGCTGCCGGAATGGGTGGACGACCTGGTGGCGCGCGGCCATCTGGGGCAGAAGACCGGCGCCGGCTTCTACCGCAAGGACGGCAAGCAGATCCTGACCTATGACTGGCGCGGCGGCGACTACGTCCCCCAGGCGACGCCACAGATCCCCGGCCTCGTCGAACTCGCCTCTAGACCCCTTGCCGAGCGCCTGCGCGGTGTGCTCGAACTGCCCGGAAAGTACGGCGCCTTCGCGCGCGCGGCTGCGGCGGAGAGTGCGCACTACACCATCCGCAAGACGCCCGAGCTCGCCCATGACATCGCCTCGGTCGACCGCGCGATGGAGTGGGGCTTCGGGTGGGAGCAGGGGCCGTACCGCCAGATCGACGCCGTGGGGTTGGACCGCTACCGCGCGCTCTTCGACGAGCGCGGCCTGGAGCCGATCTCGTTCGACGTCGAGCCAGAAGCCGGCTTCTACCGCGAGACCGATGGGGGCACGGCCGTCTACTCGCCTGCCGGCTACGTGGCCGTCCCCTCGCGGGTCGGTGTGATCTCGCTGGCGGCGCTGCGTGGTTCCCAGACGCCGCTCGCCGCCAACGATGATGCCGCGCTCCTCGAGCTTGGCGACGGCGTGCTCCTCCTCGAACTCCGTGCGAAGATGGGCACTCTCGGCCCCGGCGTCCTGGAACTGCTCGAGGTCGCGCTGCAGCGGATCGAGCGAGAGGACCGGCCCGGGCTCGTCATCGGGCGCGAGGATGCTACGGCGTTCAGCGCCGGTGCGAACCTCGTCGTCGCCCTCGCGGCGGTGCGGGAAGGAGAGTGGGACCGGCTGGACGACGCCGTGCGCACCTTCCAGAACGCGTCGATGAGCCTGCGGCAGGCGCCGTTCCCCGTGGTAATCGCACCGTTCGGCCTCACGCTCGGCGGTGGCGCGGAGATTTCGCTTCACGCGGACCTGATCCAGGCGCACGCCGAGCTGTACATGGGGCTGGTCGAGGTCGGCGTCGGGCTGATCCCGGGCGGCGGCGGCACGAAGGAACTGCTCTTTCGCTTCACGCGCGAGCTCGAGCCGTACCAGGGCGCGGACCCGTTCGAGGCCGTCCGGCGTGCTTTCCAGACGATCGCACTGGCACGCACCAGCGAGAGCGCGCTCGATGCGCGCAAGCTCGGCTTCCTGCGCGACCGCGACCGGATCTCCATGAACCGCGACCGCCTCCTGGCCGATGCCAAGGCGCGCGTCCTCGAATTCGCGCCCGGCTACACGCCGCCGGTGCCACGCACGATCACCGCACTCGGCCGGGAGGCGCTCGGCAATCTCCGCGCGGCCATCTGGTCGGTGCACGAGGCAGGGCAGATCACCGAGCACGAGGTCGCCATCGCACACGAGCTGGCGTACGTCCTCTCGGGCGGCGACGGCGCGCCGAGGACCGTGAACGAGCAGGACATTCTGGACCTCGAGCGCGAGGCGTTCCTGAAGCTGATCGGTACGCCGAAGACGCAAGAGCGTATCGCCTACACGCTGAAGACCGGAAAGACGCTGAGGAACTGACGCCGCGGACTCCCGAGAGGCGCCCCCACGGTCGTGGGCGAGCGCATGCGGTCGGGGGCGTGGATAACCGAGGAGGCAACACATGCATGAAGCCGTCATCGTCAGCGCCGTCCGGAGCGCCGTCGCACGGGGCAAGAAAGGCGGAGCGCTCGCCGATCTCCACCCGGTCGACCTCTCGGCGGCCGTGCTCGAGGCCGCGGTCGAGCGGGCGGGGCTCGAGCCGGACCAGATCGAGGATGTTCTGTGGGGGTGTGCCATGCCCGAGAGTTCGCAAGGGCTCAACATCGGGCGGCTCGCCGTACTGCGCGCGGGTTTTCCCGTCGAGGTGTCGGGCTCGACGATCAACCGCTTCTGCTCGTCCGGACTGCAGACGCTCGCGATGGGTACACAGGCGGTGATGACCGGGATGGCGGACACCGTCGTGGCCGGCGGGATCGAAATGATGAGCCAGGTCCCGATGTCCGGTTTCCAGGCACGGCTGCACCCGGAGCTGACCGAGGCGTACATCGGGATGGGCCACACGGCGGAGCGGGTGGCCGAGCGCTGGGGCGTGGGCCGCGAGGACCAGGATGCCTGGGCACTGCGTAGCCACAGGCACGCCGTGGAAGCGATCGAGGCCGGCAGGTTCGACGACGAGATCGTGCCGATCGCCGTCGAGCGCGAACGGTGGGATGGCACGGAGAAATTCGTGGAGTCGTTCGAGTTCCGGCGCGACGAGCTGGTGCGGCCGGACACGTCGCTCGAGAAGCTGGCGCAGCTCCGGCCAGCGTTCAAGGTGAACGGCACGGTCACGCCCGGCAACGCCTCGCCCTTCTCGGACGGTGCGGCGGCGGTCGTGCTGACCAGCCGCGAGCGGGCGGAGGCACTCGGGCTGCCGATCCTCGCGCGCTTCGTGACGTTTGGCACCGCGGGCGTCGAGCCGGATGTCATGGGCGTCGGTCCGATCAAGGCCGTGCCGAAGGTGCTCGGCCGCGCCGGGATGACGCTCGACGACGTCGACCTGATCGAGTTCAACGAGGCCTTCGCCGCCCAGGTTCTCGCGGTGTCGCGCGAGTTGGGCTTCGAGGAGGAGAAGCTGAACGTGAACGGCGGCGCGATCGCCCTCGGCCACCCGCTCGGAGCCACGGGCGCCAAGCTCTCGACGCAGCTCATCCACGAGTTGCAGCGCCGTGGTGGTGGGCTCGGGCTCGTGACGATGTGCATCGGCGGGGGGATGGGCGCGGCGGGGGTCTTTGAGGTGTATAGTTGATATCGGTTCGGCAGGATCTGCTTCCGTTGCACCGGCATGCACGCCCACAGAACGCGTGCACCTACGCGTACGGGTACATTTGCGCCTGCCCGGGTTTTCCGATGGGTTCGGGAGCGGGCACCCGCACGCGCATGCGTACGGGTCGGCGTGGTTCTTTGTGAGATTGGAACGCGTTGACACCGAATCGGTTACGGTATATTCTCGCGACCGTTTCAGGTTTTACCTCAACGAGTGCTGCGCTGCATGTCGGACACGAACGAGACCGGGCTTCGAACTGCGATCCTGGACGCGGCCCGCCACCTGATCACCCGCGAAGGGCATCGCGACGTATCGATGCGTATGATCGCGCGTGCGGTCGGGTGCAGCGTGAGCAGCATCTATCTCTACTTTCCGAACAAAGACTCGCTGATCCACACCCTCATCTACGAGGGGTTCGAGCGGTGGTACGAGGAGACACTCGTGATTTCGCGACTCCCGGTCACGCCGCTCGAGCGGGTGGAGGCGCTGAGCCGCCGCTACATCGAGTTCGGCCTCGAGCACCCGGAGTGGTACGAGGTCATGTACCTCTTCCGCCCGGAGCGCGTCGCCCGCTACCCGAAGGAGCTCTACCGCCGCACCCGCCGCTCACTCGACCTGGCGACGCGGCTCGTAGCCGAATGCGATCCCGAGCGCTTCCGCAGCGAGGATGACGCGAGGGTGGTGCTCGGCCTGATCTGGTCGCTGCTCAACGGCGTGGTCTCGACGATCCTGGCGGGGCGGCTGGATTCGCGCATCGACCGCGAGGAGTACATCGAAGCGGCCATCGCGCATACGGTCGAGATGGTGGGGCGGCGGGTGGCGGCGGCTTGAGCACCGGCGGGCTCGGTGCTATTTGCGGACTGCGAGGGCCGTGCGGGCTCGCCTATCACCCTTCGCCGCCGAGCATGACGTAAACGAGGGGCGGTCCGCACACGTCGCGTGCGGACCGCCCCTCTCGCGTTCTACCTGTCCGGCCGGATCAGTTCCGAGCCCGGAACTGCTCCCAGAGCCGCGTGTGCTTGCTCTCGAGCGGGACCTCCCACCCGCCGATGATCGCCCGCTCGACGTTGGTCACGATCTGGAGCGGGTCGCCATCGGTGACGATCAGATCGGCGCGCTTGCCGACGTCGATGCTGCCGAGTTCGTCACCGAGGCCGAGGATCTCGGCCGCGTTCAGTGTGACGGTGCGCAACGCCTCCTCCTTCGGCAGCCCGAAGGCGGCGGCCTTGGCCGCGTGGTACGGCAGGTTGCGCGTGTACTCGACGCCATCGATGGCGAGCGCCACCTTCACGCCCGCGGAGTGCAGGATCCCGGCGTTCGCCCACCGGGCATGTACCGGGTCGCTGCGGTCGGACGTCGGGTAGAGCACGTTCTCGAGGATGACCGGGATCTGGCGCTCGGCGATTTCCTGTGCGACGCGGTACGCCTGCTCGCCGCCGACGATCACCGCACGGACCTCCGGGAACTTGTCGAGGAAGAGGAAGAGCGAGCGGATCTCCTTCTCCGAGTTCACGCGGAAGAGGACCGGGACGTCGCCCATCACGGCCGGGATCATGGCCTCGAGCAGGATGTTCTCGCGCCCGTGCGCCTGGGCGTTGAACGCTGCCGTCGGCCGGTCGTTCGTGGTCGGCCGGTTCGCGTAGAGACGGGAGCGCTCGAATAGCGCAATCAGCTTCTCCATGCGCTCGCCCTCGAGCGTGCCTTTGTTCTCCTCCAGTACGCCGGTGTCGGCCGCGAGCGGCGGCAGCGTGGCGCCGTGCCAGTGGCCGGCCATCTGCTCGGCCATGAGGTCATCGGCCGCGTGGTCCGCCTCTCCGGCGAAACGTCGCCGCCCAGAGTTCTGGACCGGCAGGTCGACGACGAGTGCCGCGCGCCCGGCGATCTCCATCCGCTCGGGCGTGTCGCCCGTGAGCTGGATCACCGAGCCCATCCCCTGGACGATCCCGGTGCCGAGCGAGGTGAGGACCGTGGTGATGCCGTTCGCCCGCACGACGGGGATGATTTCGCTGTGCGGCTGCAGCCCGGCCATTGCGCGGACATGCGGATTGAAGTCGCCGATCTCGACGAAATCCCAACTCGCCTGGAACGAGCCGATCTCGTTGAGCCCGACCTGCGACATCGCGTTGATCATCCCCGGATAGACGTGCTTGCCGGAGACGTCGATCCGCTTCGCGTCCGCGGGGATCTGCACCTGTGACGCGGGTCCGACCGCCGTGATCCGCCCGCCGCGCACGACGACGACGCCGTTCTCGATCTCGGGCCCGGAGACGGGGTGCACCGTGCCGCCGACGAGGGCGAGGGCCGACGATTCCGGTGCTTCGTAGAGCCGCGACGCCTCGCTCTGCGGCCAGTCGGCCACGGGCGAGGCGACGACGGGGGTGGTGAAGCGGGGCAGTTCGCGCACCGGCTCGCCACGCGTGCGCTCCTCGTCGGTGCGGTCGTAGTAGACGATGCCGTCGACGATCGTCTTCTCGACGCGTGAGTAGGAATCAAACGGGTCGCCGGAGAGGAGCACGACGTCGCCTTGCTTGCCGACCTCGATCGAGCCGACCAGGTGGTCGATGCGAAGTTGGCGCGCAGGGTAGAGCGTCAGCATCCTGAGCGCGTCTTCCTTCGAGACGTTCCCGTACTTCACCGGCTTGTTGAACTCGTAGGGATACGCCGTTTTCTGCCGTTCTGCCCCGCATTAAAATTGCCAACTCTCTAGTGCAGCCACGCGAGCACCCCTCGCAATACCTCCCATGATGCTGTCTTGTAAATTGGTATAATAAAACAACTTGCTCCTGAGACAGGGCCTTTCTGGGGCACCCGACTCAGGAGCATCGGTGACGACAATTCAGAAGGAATTGCGAGGTCCGCTATAGCGTAGCCATACGGCGAAAATCAGGCGATTGGAGCCAAATCTCAGCCAGCTTTACCTCCGGGGCTGAAAACCGGCCTCCCAAGCCCTTTTTGCCAACCCCTCCGTACGAGCGCTTCTGGCT
>CALKIP010000126.1 GCA_937995995.1 uncultured bacterium | reverse complement strand
AGTCGGCGGTCGACGGGCAGGGATCGCGAAACGGGGGGCGGCCGGCGGTGTGGAGGCGTGGATTCGCTTGTTTGTGCGCCTCCACACGGCGGCGCGCCTTCCAAGCATGTTGAAACGACTCTCGGAGTCGTCGATCGGTCGAGCGTGTGCAACGGCGGGAGCGCGGTGGGGGGGAGACTCGTGAGTCGCTCAGCCCCCGTGTCCTACTCCATCCCCGCGAGTTCCCGGTTGCTCAGTGAGGCGCCGGAACTCTGTTTGTGCTCCAGCTTGCGCTCTACGGCTTGGATGACGGCGGCGGCGAAGTCGACGCCCTCCAGCCGGGAGGCGCTGTAGAGCCCGCCCGGGCTGATGGTGTTGATCTCGAGCAGCTTGTCGCCGACGATGTCGAGGCCGGCGAGGAAGATGCCGTCCTCGCGGAGCTTGGGACCGACCGAGGCCGCGACGGCCAATACGTCGTCGTCGATGGCGGCCTTCTCCGGGCGGCCACCCGCCGTCATGTTGCTGCGGAAATCGTCCTCGGGGTTGCGGCGGTGGATCGCGGCGTACCTTCCGTCGACCATCAGCGGCTTTCCGTTCATCACGAAGAGGCGGGTGTCGCCCCCCGCCGCCTCTGGCAGGTACTCCTGTGCGATGACGAAGCCATCTCGAGCGATGGTCGCCACGATGCTGTTCAGGTTGGTGGCATCCTCGCGCACGAGGAACACGTCCATCCCACCGAAGCCGTCGAGTGGTTTCAGGACGATCTGCCTGTCATTCTCCTCGTAGAAACGTCTTACCTCGGCCACATCGCGGGTGATGAGCGTCCGGGGCCGGAGCGCCTCCGGGAAGAGCTCCTGATAGAGCTTCTCCTCGGCGTAGGCGAGGGTGTCGGGGTGGTCGAGCACGAGGACGCCGCGGCGCAAGGCAATCTGGCCGAATAGGATCCCGGTATGGATCGGGCGCCGTTGTCCCGGCGGCCATTCGCTGGGGTTCTGGCGCAGCCATAAGACATCGAGTGCGGCGGTGGAGATGTGCTCCCGCGGCGCGTCGACGGCGCTCACCGCTTCGAAGAACGCCTCGATCGAATCGAAGCGCCCGGGCGGCACACGGCGCGCCGCTCCGCCGACGTGGCCATCCGGGTAGTAGGTGAGATCGAGAGTGTCGAGGAGGTAGACCGTATGCCCGCGGGCGGCGGCGGCGCGGGCGAGCACGATCGTCGTCGCCCTGGGCCGCTCCGTCGCGAGGCGGTCGAGCACGAAAACGATCCTCATGTGGCGGTCCTCATGCGGTTCTCCGTATGCGGCAGTCCTCCTGCGGCGCTCCTCTCGGGACGATCCCTGGCGGCCGTCACGCGGCCGCGCCCCTCACGGCCTGTGCGAGAGGCAAGCCGCGCCGGAGCGCGTCCAGGCGCTGTCGCACATCGGGCCGATCCAGGAAACGTGGCTTCAGCGCCGGTTCGCGGAGGATGCCGCGGTCGCGGAGCTCGCGCATGATCGGGATGTGTTTGTGCGCGATCTTGCCGATGTAGAGCGGCTCCAGCGCGCCGCCACCGGCGAGATACTCCTGCAAGCGCATGAAGCCGCGCAGGTAGATGAGGTCGCGGGTATGGCCGCCGCCCTCGTGCGCGCGCACGGTGATGTCGAAGGCGGTGCCCGTGGCGAAGCGGTACCCATCGACGAGGATGCGGAACGTCTCGACGAAGTCGGCGCCGCGCTCTACCGCCCGGGCCGCGACCACGCGACCGGCCAGGACACGCATGCGGGCGGGCGTGAGGCCGTCGACCAGATACTCGGCCAGGATGCCCAGACCTTCCTGGAACTCGTCGTATTCCGCCAAGCCTGTGGCAAGCTGACGTAACGGCTGCGCTGTGCCGTTGACGTACGTCAGGATGTGCGTGCCGATCTCGTGCTGGACCAGCGCCTCGACGCGCGCGGGATCGAGGAGGATATGCTCATCGATGAGGAGGTTGCCGCCCGAGACCTGGAGCCCGGCCACATCGGGGCGGATCTGCGCTTCGGGCGCGAAGGTCGGCTCGAGCGCGCGGTAGTGGGCGAACTCGTCGAGTGCACGGGCCCGAAACTTCGCGGCATCGACGCCGTCACCCGATCGCGGCGACCGCGCACCGGGTGGGAGCTGGGCCAGGAGATCCTCAGCCGTGTCCAGCAGCGCGTCGTCGACGGGGCCGTAGAGGCGGATGCTGCCGTAGAGGAAGTTCCTCGTCTGCCGCTCGGCGAGCATCGACACCCGCTTGTCCAACTCGTCGCGCTTGTCGGCCAGGAGGTAGAGGAGCGAGGGGTCGTCGACCGGGTCGAGGTCGATCTCCCACAGCCGTCGCTTGAGCACGTCGGGATCGACGGGGAGCAGGCGATGGCGGAACTCGGGCTCGCGTTGAAAGCCGCCTGCACGGAATTCCTGCCACGCCTCGTACTCGTTGATCGGTGCCACGAGCAGCAGGAAATCGAAAGAACCGCCGATCTCCGCCAGTGCTTCGTCGGCCCGCCACACGACCTCGTCGATGCTACGCCGGCCCAGCATGCGGTAGTTGCCGATGTGCGCATCGGTCTGTACCCGCAGGAAATCGTAGACGGCCAGGCGCAGCGCCCGCGAAAGTCGCTCACGGAAGTGTCGGAAGAAGACGGGGTAGGCCCGCGCCGGCTCACCGGGCTGGAGGTAGACGGGCGGGACCTCGAGGCCCAGGAGCAGACACTCCAGCTCGTAGAGCTCGGAGGTGGAGAAGAGCGGCGCCGTTCCCGGCGGCTGGCGCTCCTCGGTGGGCTCGACCGACACACTCAGTTCGTGATGGATCTCCCGCAACGACGCGAGCTGCCCCTCGAGTGCACCGACGGTCCCGGTCGCCTCGTCCTCGGGGCAGCGGATCCGGAACGTCGTGCTCCCCTCCCCGGCGGCCCACAGCTCCAGGAGCAGGATCGCACCGAACTTCTCCGAGCCCGCGCGCACGAGTCCACGCAACAGCCGGCGCAGCTCATCGTCGCCTTCCGCACCCTCCGTCCACAGCAGATACGACGCCTCGCCGCGCAGCAGTCGCGGCGTCACCGCGTCCACCGAATCCGGCAGCGCGCGGTGGATGAAGAGGTAGGGGAGCGGCCGCTCGAGGTTCAGCACGCCCCCACCCGGCAGGTCCAGCCGCACCGCCTCGCCGCGACGGAGGCGGTCGACGACGTCGGCAATCAGGGGTTGCGGGGGCGGGGTCTTCATACTCTCGCGAGAGAGCAGTTACCGGACCACGTTTCCAGGCACCGGACCAGGTTTCAATTTTCTACGTTTTCCCCTACTCCCCTACGCAAGACGCCGTCGCACCGGCCCCCAGCGCCTCCGGGAGGTTGCGATGCGACGGCGTCATGTTCGGATCGGCCGGCTCATGGGGCCGGACGAGTAGTCTGGTCAAAAAATTGAAAATTGAAACGTGGTCCGGTAGCTGTAGCCGTTGTCAGGCAACCGTCAGCTCACCGGCGCGTCCTTCAACCACCGGTCCAGCCACTCGATGAAGCGCGCCCACATATCCAGCTTGTTCTCGATCGCCCGCGGCGTGTGCGACTCGTACGGGTACTCGTAGAGCACCGCGGTCTTTCCGAGCGAGGTCAGCGCGTGGATCAGCCGCCGGCTCTGCACCGGGAAGGTGCCACTGTTGTCGTCGTCGCCGCCGTGGTACATGAGGAGCGGCGTGTCGATCTGGTGCGCTCGGAAGAAGGGCGACATCTCGATGTAGGTGTGCGGCGCCTCCCAGAGGATGCGCCGCTCGGCCTGGAAGCCCATCGGCGTGAGCGAGCGGTTGTAGGCACCCGCCCCGGCGATCCCCGCCTTGAAGTACGGCGCGTTGGCCAGGATGTTGGCCGTCGCGAAGGCGCCGTAGCTGTGGCCGCCGTGGGCGATGCGGTCGATGTCGACGA
>CALKIP010000125.1 GCA_937995995.1 uncultured bacterium | reverse complement strand
AGCTGATCGCGGTCAACTGCGCCGCGCTCCCGGAGACACTCCTCGAGTCGGAGATGTTCGGCCATGTGAAGGGCGCGTTCACCGGCGCGATCCGCGACAAGGCCGGCCTCCTCGAGGCCGCCAACGGTGGTACGCTCTTCCTAGACGAACTGACCGAGATGTCGCAGACGATTCAGGCCAAGCTGTTGCGCGTCATCCAGGATGGCGTCGTGCGACGGGTCGGCAGCGAGCAGACGGACGCGGTCGTCAACGTCCGCTTCATCGCCGCCACGAACCGCGACCCCGAGGTGGCCACGGAAGAAGGCGTGCTGCGCCAGGATCTCTACTACCGTCTGCGCGTCGTGCCGATCCGCGTCCCGGCGCTGCGGGAGCGGCCCTCGGACATTCCGATCCTGGCCGAGCACTTCCTGCACCGCTACTGGCATCGCCACCGCGAGTCGGAGACGGCGGTGCCGCACTTCAGCGAGGATGCACTCAATACACTGCGTGCGCATCCCTGGCCGGGCAACGTGCGCGAGCTTCAGAACGTGATCGAGCACGCCGTCGTCCTCCTGGAGCCCGGTGCCGAGATCCTGCCGGACGACCTGCCGTTCTTCGACCGTGCCTCGGCCCCGCCCTCACACGCCGTGACCCAGGCCGTGGGATACCTCGACGAGCCGTACCACGAGGCCCGCGACCGACTCCTCGCCGACTTCGAGTGCAGCTACCTCAAGTGGCTCGTCGACCGCGCTGGAGGCAACATGTCGAAGGCCGCGCGCATCGCCGGCGTCGACCGCACCACGCTCTACCGCCTCATGGAGAAGCACGGACTGCAGCGCGATACGATTATCAAGAGTAGTCGATGAGCACGACCCGTCCGGCCGACTCCCCGGAGTGCGCGGCGCAGGATGCCGAGAGTGACGTCGGTGGGGCGGTCGCGGAGTCCGACTCGGACTGGTTGTCCGCAATCCAGTGCCCCGACCTTCGGTACGTCGGCGAGCGCATTGCCCGATCGTGGGAGAACGACCTGGGCGAGGCGATCGATGACGACGAATTCATAAACGACCTCGTCCTCCTGTTGCGCACGATCGAGTCGGAGGCTGAGGTCCCGGAATGGAAACCCGAGACCACGGCGAGCCAAATCCTGCGGCGGCGCCTGGTCGAACTGGTCCGCTCCGCACTCATAGAGCGGTGGTCGATGCGCGCCGCCGAGCCCGATGCCGAGCGCATGCTCACGATGTTGCGGGCGATCGAGCGCGCACGCGAGCAGCTTGAGCCCCGCTGGGACCAGCGCTTCCAGAACTATCTTGCCGTACCCGGTGGGCTGGACCTCGTTGTCGAGGTCGCCCACGACCTGCGCTCTCCGCTGACCTCGATTCTCTTCCTCTCGGAAACGCTGCGGAAGGGGCAGAGCGGCGAGGTCAACGACATCCAGCGCCGTCAGCTCGGCATCATCTACAGCGCGGCGCTCGCGCTACAGGCGGTGGTGAGCGACGTCATCGAACTGGCCCGGGATGGTAACTACCTCGTCGATGCCGATCCCTCGCCTTTCTCCATCACGGAGATGCTCCAGCTCGTCTTCGACGTGGTGCAGCCCATGGCCGAGGAAAAGGGGCTGACGATCTGGATCACGCCACCGATCGCCGATCAGCGCCTGGGCTACCCCGTCGCCCTGGGCCGTGTGCTACTGAACCTCCTCACCAACGCCATCAAGTTCACCGACGATGGCGGCGTCGAGATCACCGTCACGGCACGCGGCATGTCCCGCGTCATTTTTTCCGTGCGCGACACCGGTCGGGGGATCAATCCCGAGGTGATGTCGACGCTCTATCAGCCCGTGCGACGTACCCGGGCGCGGAAGGGATTCTACTTCTCGGGGAGCGGCCTGGGACTGGCCATCTGCCGGCGGCTTGTCGAGGCGATGGGCTCGACGCTGGAGGTCGAGACCGAGTCGGACCGGGGAACCCGGTTCTTCTTCGAACTGGAGCTGCCGCCCGCGAGTACGTTGTAGGCGCCTTGCCTACTGGAAGATCCGCATGACTGCCCAGGCGATCCCTGCCACCGTCCCGACGATCTGTAGAGTGCTGAGCCAGCTGCCCTGGGCCTCATTCGGCACGATGATGCGGTCGCCCGCCCTGAGGCTGAGCTGGTCGAGCGTGCGCCCTTCGATGATGGCCTGCTGAAGTGGATCGCCCTCCCAGATCGACTCGTTGCCCCGCTCTATACGAATCTTCGTGAGTTGTGCCGCCGGCCCCGGCCCACCTGCCATCATCAGCACATCCGTCAACAGCGATTCGGATCCGACCACGTAGAAGCCCGGTTGCCCAACCGCGCCGAGCACCGAAACCCGGATCAGCGAGCGGGCCCGTACCACCGGGTTTCTCACATAGCGGCCGATCTGTTCCGTCAGGTAGTGCTCCAGCTCCGAGCGGAGTACGCCCGTGAGCGGGATGTCACCGATCAGCGGTAGCGAGAGCATCGTGCCCGTACCGACCGTGAAGGTCTCGGTCAGCGTGGGTTGTGTCTCGACCGTGAGGATAATGCGGTCGCCGACCTGGAAGTCGCCGCTCTCCAGCCGCCCCCGGATCAGGTCGGCCTCGTAGCGGGCCCTCGTCCGCAGGTCATCACTGTACGCCCTGGAGCGTGCCGCCTCCTCGTACGTCGAGAGCAGCTCCTGCAACTCCTCGCGCGTCACATGAAAGCGCGAGGCATCCCAGTCATTCCTGGATTGGGCATCCGACACACCCGCGAGGAGGAGCACACCGAGGAAGGCATAGACGAGTACAAATGCCGCTCTTTGCATCCGGATCTCCATCATCTCTCCTCTGTCTTCTGCCTCAACCCGGTAGCTGCCGAACGAGTTGCTCTTCCTCATGACTCTCGTAGCCGGGCAGGTATGTGTAGTAGCGGTATACGCCGCGAGGCGGGACCGCGTTGAGCACGGCACCGAGGATCCGGACCGGCAGGCGGTCCAGCAGGTCGAGCTTGGCCTCGGCAAAGACGCGATCGGTGTAACCCGTCCGGAACACCAGTACCAGACTCCCGGTCAGGGTGCTGAGGATAAAGGGATCCACCCCCGCGCCGAGTGGGGGGCTGTCGATCAGGATCACGGAGTAGCGTGAGCGCAGATTGCGCATGAGCTCGGCCATCGCCGGCGCACCGAGGAGTTCCGGCGCGGCCTGCACACGCGTCCCCGAGGGGATCAGGTGCAGTGCAGGGTACGACGTTTCCCGAACCACATCCGCGAGATCCGCGTTGCCCATCAGGAGGTCGGTGAGGCCCGGCTTGCGGTCGCACCCGAAGAGCCGGTGCTGACCACCGCGGCGCAGGTCGCCATCGATGAGGAGCGTGCGGTGCCCCTGGTCCGCGAAGGAGAGGGCGAGGTTCGCGGTGACGAAGGACTTGCCGTCGCCGCTGCCACCGCTCGTGACCGTGGTGAGGAGCGGGCCCGCGGTGCCGTGCGCGTGCACCACGCTCAGACGCAACTCGCGGAACGCCTCGATCACGTGCGAGGAGGCGCCATCGCGGATCTTTTTCTTTCCCGGCACCTCGGGGATCGCGCCCAGAATGTTCAGCCGCAGCCCTTGCGTGACCTGCTCGGGGTAGCGGAAACGCTTGTCGAAGCGGTCGAGAAGGATGGCGCCGAGAAGCCCCAAGCCGAGGCTGCCCATGAACGCGATCAAGATGAGCTGGATTCGCGGATCGCTCACCGGCTGCTGTGGCACCATCGCCTCATCCAGGATCCGCAGGTCCGGAACGCTGCTCGCGGCCGCGAGCTTCGCCGTCTCATAGCGCTGGCGAAGCGTGGTGTAGAGGTTCTCGGCGACCGCCACCTGACGTGTGAGCCGCATCTCCTCGAGCTGGCGCGGAGGGATCTCCTCGAGCTCCGTCGACGCGGATTGGATCATCCCTTCGATTCGGGCCTCCCGCGTGGCCAACTCGTTCGTCAATGTCCGGGCGAGCCCGGGAATCGTACGGGTTTCCAGCTCCTGGATCTCGCCCAGTAGCTGGCGCACGGGCAGGTACTCATCCGTGTATTGCGCTCGAAGCGTGCGAAGCTCCGCCCTCCTCGTCGTGAGCGTCTGGAGCGCCTGCATCATCTCCGACGAGCCGCGCACCGACTGCACGTGCTCCAGCCCCGCGATGGCGAGCGACGAGTCCCGCGCCGCGGCCAGCGCCGACTCGATCGCCTCGCGGTCGCGACGGAGCTGTTCCTGCTCGAACTTCAGGTCGAAGAAGTTGCTGAAGACCGTGGCACGGGTTTCCGCGATCCCCGGCGCGATCGGCGTCGCCCGCTCCGTTGGCAGCGTGACGGTCTGCACACGGAAGCTCTCCAGCTCGATCTCCGCCCGACGGAGGTTCTCCTCCGCGTACATGAGCTGCTCGTTCAGGATCTCCGCGAACTCGTTCAGCTTGTAGTTCTTCAGGTCCGCCGCCGCTTCCACGTAGCGGTGCGCCACGGCGTTCAGCACGTCCGTGATGCGCTCGGGATTTCTGCCCTCCAGGCGGAGCTGAAGGAAATTGGCCTCACGCGCCGCCATGCGTGGCTGGATACTCTCGGCCAGGCGGAGCGCCTCGTCTCGAGGATGGCGGACGGTGAACTGGATACTCTGGCCCGGCCTGAGCGCCAACGGGTCGGGGCGCCAGACGAACCCCAGCTCGGTGCCGACGGAATCACCTGCCTGCACCTCCTCGAGCAGCCTGCCCTCGGCCGTGGCGAGGCGGAGCATCCGCCCATCCGCACTCAGGGTGAGATGGTACGTGCCGGGGCGTGGTCGGTCCGTGAGCGAGAACCCGGAGAAAACCGCGGTGTCCGCCTCCGATCCGGGCCGAAGGTACAGGCGTTTCTCGGCGACCACGGGGCCCAGTACGGTAAAGGACCTCAGGAGGTCGATCCAGGCAGTGGATTGAAGAAGCTGACCAGTCTGGATCGGGCCCTGCTCCAACTGGCCACGCTGCGGCACCTCCACCCAGATCGTGACCTGTGCCGCATAGCGGAGCTGCACGAGTCGGCTTGCACCGAAACCGGCCGCCGTGCCGAGGACGACCAGCACCAGGATCAGCCACTTGTAGCGCCAGACCGCGGCAAGGTACCGCCCCAGATTCGCCTTCGACCCGGGTTCCTCGAAATCATCGCCCGCATACATGGCCGCACCGTTCCCGGACGGCGCCGTCGTGGGCATCGTGGTATTCGGATCCACGAGCGACGGTAGTCGCTCGCCACCATTGGGGTGATCACTGGACATCGGCAGGGACCCCTCGGAATTCTGATCAGGTGATGCGAAGCACGGCCCTCAGATGGAGCCGCCAGGAGTGGAGCAATCACGGTACCCGCGCACACGGGCGTGCCCGTACGATAGCCGGTTGCCGCGCGACTACACAAGAATCTCGTGTTTTCGGTCCTTCGGAATCGAAAACCCCGCCCCGCCCGGACGTTGCGACCCCGCAACAAGGGTGGGAGCGGCGTTGCAGGGGTGCGGCAGGAGTCAGGAGTCAGGAGTCAGGAGTCAGGAGTCAGGAGTCAGGAGTCAGGGGTCGGGGGTCGGGTGGCGCAGTGGGAGCGGGGCGGGGGCGACCGGGTTTCTTGGTATGTGGCCCGTGTCGTGTGCGGTGTCGTGCTACTCCCACACCAGTCGTTGAATCGCCACGAAACCCGCCCGGAAAGAGACGAGGGCAGCGGCGCATTCGGACATACGGCACAACCACTTACGCCGCACTACACCCCTGCTCGGGACTGCGCATGAGCATTGCACTTCCCAGCGGCCCGTCGACATGACGTCTCCCTGATGGAGGGGCCCCGAGGCCGCTCTCGAAATCGACGAATCCTATGTTCTATACCATTGAAGGCGGAGTCCAAACGGTGGATCGGGTTCCGGCCATTCCCACCGGTGAGGAGGCCCGGGCATCGCTACAACAGCATCCCGGCTGGTCGGTGTGGACGTCCACACCCGCCCCGAGCAACGTCGACCGAGCCCGCCGGCTGGTGAACGTGATCGTGGCCGTGATCGGCCTCGTCCTCTCCGCGCCGGTGATGCTGGTGATCGCGCTCCTGGTCAAGCTGTCCTCGCCGGGGCCGGTCTTCTACTGCCAGAAGCGCGTCGGCCTCGACCGTCGCCAGGGGCGGCCGGATACGAGCAATGGACGCCGCAGGATCGACTACGGCGGGCGGCTCTTCACCATCTACAAATTCCGCACGATGCGCGTGGAGCCGGCAGCGGCCCAGGTCTGGGCGAGTCCGGACGACCCCCGTGTGACGCCGATCGGGCGCGTGCTGCGAAAGTACCGCCTCGACGAACTGCCGCAGCTCATCAACGTGCTCAAGGGCGACATGAACATCGTCGGCCCGCGGCCCGAGCAGCCGGACATCTTCATCGACCTCCGCAACCAGATCGAACAATACCCGCGGCGGCAGCAGGTTCTCCCCGGGATCACGGGGTGGGCACAGGTCAACCAGTCCTACGACTGCTGTATCGATGACGTCCGCAACAAGCTCCGCTTCGACCTGGAATACGTGCACCGCCGATCGGCGTGGGAAGACATGAAGATCATGCTGCGGACGATCCCGGTGATGCTCTTCCGGAAGGGCGGCTGGTGATGTGCCGACGGTGCACGCCGTTCACGGTGGTGCGCCGACGAATTCCCGGTAGCGCCTGGTAATCCCCAGGTCACGATGATGGCGCCTCCGGTGCCCGCGGCGCGATGTCCTCCTCTCCACATCGCCCGAACGGGATGCCGGCGGCGCAGCTTATTGTAGATATGATGCGGGACGCATAGCCCCGCTCCCGTTCCCTCATCGGCGACAGGGGGCACTCGGGCGATT
>CALKIP010000124.1 GCA_937995995.1 uncultured bacterium | reverse complement strand
CTCTTTTCATCCCGGGCTCTCGGATGGGTATTCATATACACTCTTTGCAGGTGAAGGAATTCGGCACGGTACTGTCCCAGCCGAAGCGTCTGGTCCTATTGACGTACCTCGCCGTGACGCCGGGCGCGTTCAGGCGCAGGGACACGCTGGTCGGACTCTTCTGGCCCACGCTGGACCAGCAGCGTGCCCGTGCGGCGCTGCGGCAAGCCGCCTACCACCTGAGGCGTGAGCTCGGAGCCGGCGTGCTGATCGGCCGCGGCGACGAGTTGGGAGTGGACCCGGCACGGCTCTGGTGCGATGTGGCCGCGTTCCGTGAGGCGGTGGCCGAGCGGCGCTACCGTGAGGCACTGGCGCTCTACCGTGGCGACCTCCTGAGCGGCGTCTATCTCGAGGGCACGGTCGAGGCGGAGCGCTGGATCGAAGCGGAGCGACGGAAGCTGCGCGCGGAAGCGGCAGCAGCGGCTTGGTCGCTGGCGGAGCAGGCGGCAGGCCACGACGCGTCCGAGGCGGCAGCCTGGGTCCGACGAGTCGTCGAGCTCGCCCCGGACCACATCATCGCCTGGGTGCACCTGGCGATCATGGCGTTGAAGGAGGGACGGCTCGACGAGTACGAGGCGCTCTCACGCCGCGCACTGGAGCTCGTCGGCCACGGCGACTACGCCGACTATCCCTTGATCGTGCGGATTCCACGTGCGTTCGCCCTCGACCTCCCGGAGGATCGTGACGGGATCTGGGAAGAGCTGGAGGGTGCCAACGTGTTCACCCTCTTCTGGAGCTTTCAGGTCCTGACGTTCCTGGTCGAGGATCTCGATGCCGCAGCGCGCGTTGCTGAACTCATGACGGCGTCACCGCACCCGGCACCGGTCCGGCTCTTCGGCCTTCTGGTCCGGGCCGAGATGGAGTTGGCCCACGGCCGCTGGAGTCGCGCCCGTGAGTGTCTCGACGCCGCGGCGCATCTGGATCCCGCGGTCGCCACCGTTCACCGCGCGCTCCTCGCCCTCGTCGACTTCAGGGAGCCGGTCCCCGACGAACTTCATGCGCTCCGTGACGAGTTGCTCAGAGTCGCGTCCAGCCGCGCGGCTGGCGACCTTCCGTCCGACCCGTGGTTCGACGCGCATCACGCCGTGCTGGATGCCGAGTGCACTTACGCGCTCGGGCTGATCCACATCCGCCTGGGCGAGCTGACGGAGGCCGCGGTCCACATCGCCGCGCTCGATGCGCTGGCCGCCGCCACGCCCGACCTCGATCGCGCCGCCCACGCCCGTGATGCGGCCCGTAGGCTCCGCGCCCGAATCGCGTTGCGGAAGGGCGACGCCGCTCGGGCCCTGGCCTGTCTCGAAGGCCTCGAGCTCGCGGCGCCCATGCACGCGTATTTCGCCTCCTGCCTATACGGCCGGGTCCACGAGCGCTTCCTCCGCGCCGAGCTCCTCGCCCGTTCCGGTCGGGACGACGAAGCCCTGACCTGGCTCGCCGCACTGGGCGACGACTCGCCTCACGCATTCATCTATCGCGCGCCCACCCTCCATCTACGGGCCGAGATCCTCGAGCGGCGCGGCGAGCACGACCGCGCTCGAACCCTCCGCGACCGAGCCGAAGAGCTCTGGCGGGATGCCGACCCGGAACTCGGCTCCGAGATCTCGAGACCACAGCCGTTGGCCGCGCCTTCATCCTGAATCCGCGGCGCACCTCGCCTTTCTCCTGAACAGACTGCACGTCTCGCCTTTTCTACTGAAAAGGCGGCCCACCTCGCCTGCCGTCCAGCCGCTGCCGACACAGGCGCCTTCTGGCACATGCGTTGCGCGGCTGCCGAAGATCCGGGGCGATTCCATCCCCGAACGAGGGGGCCGGACCATGAAACGATCCATCTCACTTTCCCTTGGCATTGGACTCGGTATCCTCGCCGCCGGCTGCGGCGATGACACCGCGCGTGATGCGGCGCGGGAGGAGAGGGCACCGACCGCCGAGGAGCGCCAGGAGCTGCGGGACGAGCTCCGGGAGCAGCACCGCGAGCTCCACCGGAGGATGCAAGCCCTCCCGCCAGAGGAACGGCGGCGGCTCCACGAGGAGATGCACCGCGAAATGCACCCCGAGGCACCGGGGTACGGCCCGGAGCATTCACAGGGCAGCGGGATGCCGCCCCGGGGCCCGGGTGCCGGACCTCCCT
Organism: uncultured bacterium; assembly: GCA_937995995.1. Taxonomy (GTDB): domain Bacteria; phylum Gemmatimonadota; class Gemmatimonadetes; order Longimicrobiales; family RSA9; genus CALBZE01. The sequence goes on along the minus strand of CALKIP010000124.1, from coordinate 1,702 downwards.
CTCCGGATGGCCGCGGAGCGGGTCTGGACACCAGTGCCGTGAACCGATGAGTCGGCGCCGGGGCGCCCGAGCGCCCCTGGAGGACCGACTGGCGCCAACTCTCGATGAGGTCGCCGCGGCCTACGGCGCAGCGCGTGGCGTGGATCCGGAGACGCTCACGTTGGAAGTCGTGGCGACCCGGGCACGGAGGGGCGGATGGATCATCGGCTACCGCGTGCGCCCCGGCACCGGCAGAGCACCTGAAGAGCGCCTGGTCGGCAAGGTCTACCCCAGCACGGAGAAAAGCGAAACCACGTTCCACATCATGCGACACGCGTGGTCGCACGACATGGGCACGGACGCGGAACTGTCGATGCCCCGGCCGCTGGCGCACCTCCGCCATCGATGCACGGTACTCATGACCCACGCACCCGGTCTCCCACTCGCCGCGTGTCTCGACCAAGACGATGGCGCGCGTACGCTGGCATGTCGCGCCGCCGAGTGGCTCTTGCGACTACACCGAGTACCGGCCATTCGGGATGGCGCGGCTCTCGTATCACGAGCCCAGGCGGACCTGGACCGCATGCTGGCCGATCTGGCCGTGCGGCTACCGGCGCAAGCCCCACGGATCACCCGACTGGGCCACCGGCTTCGGGACCTCGATCGACGCATCCGATGGCACCCGAGAGTTTTCCTGCATGGGGACCTGCACCCGAGCAACCTGTTCGCCGATTCGACCCGACTGACCGGGATCGACTTCGACCATGCAGGGCTGGGCGATCCGGTGTGGGAGCTGTCTTACCTGGCGACGCATGCGGAGATTCTGGCGCTGCGTGTCGGCGCCGCCGCCGAGCAGGCGTCCCGGCTCGAACGGGCACACAGTTTCGGCCGCGAACTGATCGCCACCTACCTGGCCCGGGCCCGAGACGTGGGGCCCGACCTCGCGGAGCGCCTGGCCCGGTCGCGTGCACTCACCCTCCTCGAGAGCCTGCACTACGACGTGGCCATCCTGCACGTGCCTCGCCCCCCGGTCACGGATGCGATGATCACGGAGGCGGAAGCCTCCCTCACCGCCATTGCGTCGACCACATGAAATGAACGAAAACGCCGTTACAGCGGCGCGGACCCGCACCTCGTCGGGCTCCAGCGCTCCGGGTCCCCCGGCCTTCGCCCTGGTCCAGCACGGACACCAGCTCCTCGTCACCGAGGGATACGAAGAGCGAGAAGGCGTCGGCGAGCTGATCGATGCGTACTCGGCGGTGCTGACCCTCCACCTGGAGTACCGCATCCCGCTGAATCTGCACTTCAGCGGCACACTCCTCGAGACGACCGCCTGGCACCGCCCGGACTTCCTCCGACTGATCGCGACGCTTCGAGGCGAGGGGCTCGTGGAACTGGTCGGGAGTGCGTACGCCCAGAACATCCTCACGGTCTGCTCGGCCGAGCACGCGCTCTGCCAGCTCAACGAGGGGCTCTCGGCGTACGAGCGACTGCTCGGGGTTCCTCACCGCGAAGTTCGGACGCTCTGGGTGCCGGAACGCGTCTGGGCCACCGAGCGGCTGGCTCCGCTCCTACGGTCGGGCTCCCTGATGAACGGCGGCTACGCCCACGTCCTCCTCGACGACCGCCTGGCCTACGCCGTGAGCCCCACGGACGGCCGCACTCCACAACCGCGCGCAGGAAGGGGTCGCCCAACCCCTGGTCGGCCTCGGCCCAACGGGCC
>CALKIP010000123.1 GCA_937995995.1 uncultured bacterium | reverse complement strand
GAGCACGGCGACCTGGCGGAAGTCGAGAACCGACAGGCACAGCGTACCCAACTCGCCAATCTGACTTTCGATCCCAAGCCGCACGGCCTGGCCGGTCGGTCTCGTGACGAGGTGCGAGTACAGGCTCGCCACCGAGCGGTGCACGAAGCGTGAGAGCTCGAAGCGGAAGGGGACGACGTCGTCCGGTCCGGTGATCACGCGCGCCTCCCTTCGCGTCCACCCGCGGCCCCACGGCCACCGCGCCCGGCCGTGCGAGATGCGGCCCCGCCGGCCGGTGCCTCCTCCGGCTGCCGCGCCGGCAGGATGATCCCGATCTGAGCGCCGGGGAAGAACGGCAGCTTCTCCTCGAGCGGCGAGGCCGAGTCCCATTCCGGCACATCGGCGATCCGGGCGGTCCCACTTCGGATCGCGACGCGCCCGCCCCAGCGTCCGACCTGCTTGCGAATCTGCTTGAGTCCCTGGCCGCGCCCCGGGTCGTGGAAGCGCGTGAGACCGTGGATGAACGCGGCCTCGAGTGCGGCAGAATCGGACCAGCGATCGCCGTAGCGCGCCGCGTGCGCACTGGCCAGCGAGCCCTTGAAGCCGATGCCCAGGTCGACGACGCCGATCTTGACGACCTTGCGGTCGAGTTGCGGAATCCGGCTGTACGTCTGCGTAGCCACCCAACCGGTCGCCTGAGAGTGCTCAAGGATGTTCTGGCATACCTCGGAGAGCATGGAGCCGAACTGCCACGCCTCGCGGACGGGGTAGTTGAGCTGGTGCGTGAGGATCGCCAGGGCGCGCTCGTTCACGCGGTCGACGACGGCGTGCACATCCTGATACGACCGAATCGGCGTGATTTCGAGGAGCACGTCGGACGACGCATCGCCGCCGCGACTGCGCCGCACGTTGCCGTGGAGCTCGAAGAGCTCCCCGGCGTGCTCGAAGAAGCCCATGCGCCCGAGATAGCTCAACACCTCGGGCGCCGTCGGAAGCTGGAGCACGGGGAGATCGCCGTCGTCGCCCGCTGCCACCTCGGCGGCGGCGAGGAGCGCGATCATGCCGAAGGGGTCGACCCAGCGAAGCTGGCGTGCGTCGAAGAGAACACGTCCGCCCTCGGCCTCGACCAGCGCCTGAATGACCGGCTCGAAGCTCCGCTCCTCGAGCGACGACGGAATCCGGATGAGTTTCACGTGTCGATACGTCCTTGCAGGTGAAGATAGAGTCCCGTCGCGCCGCGGTGCTCGACGTTCCTGGCCGCCGCACGATTCGCCGTGCGCAGCGCGTCGTCGAGCGAGTCGCCGGCCAGGAGTCGGCTGAAGCATGTGGCGCCCCAGACGTCGCCGCAACCGGTCGGGTCGCCGTCGCGCGCGTCCAGCCCGGTCGTGACCCGCTCGCTCCGGACCGTTCCGGGCACGCCGAGCGGCGGCGGTTTCGCGAGCCCGTCCGGGTGCCAGGTGAGCGGATCCGGTCGGTACGCCGGCGACGCGACGTAGGCCGCGCCTCGTGAACCGAGCGTTACCAGGAGCAGTCGCGGCGCATCGTCCACGATATCCGCGGCGAACTGCCACGGGTCGCCCCAGGCGCTGGCCAGCCAGCCCAGTTCATCCTCGTTCACCTGTACGATGTCGAAGCAGCGCAACCAGTCGCGCCAGGCTTCGAGCGGCTGGAAGATGCGCTGCCCCCCGGCACCGACGCCGAGGAAGAGCGAGTGCAGGTCGGCGTAAATCGGTCCGGGGAAAGCGATGCGGATCCGTGCCGCGGTCTCGAGATCGAGTTCGAAGCCGGTGATGAAGTTGATGTAGAGGGCGTCGAGACCGTCGAGCATCGGCTGGAGTTCTTCCCAGCTCCAGGGCGGCACGCCACCCGTCAGGCACTCCGTGCGCCGCTCACCGTCCAGGTAACGGAGTTCAACGCGGTGGTTCGGCTCGGGCGCGACACGGATCGAGTGGTCGAGGTCGAGTCCCGGCAGGGAGTGGAGGAAGTGACCGGCACGCTCTTCGAGATCCCGGCCGAGCTTCAGGATGGGGACAATCTCCCAGCCATCCGGCCGGGCCGCCGCCGCGGCCGCGAGGGCGTACGAGATGCCACCCCACTCCTCGACCGGCTCCACGCGACCATCGCGCGCGTAGATTCGGTCCCAGACCATGGTTCCGATGACGCCCAGCCTCGGCATTGCTACGGCCTCAGACCACGCCCCAGGTTTCCTTCTTGAAGACCGCCGCGGCGCCGATCACTCCGGCCGTGCCGGTGAGTTGAGCGGAGACGATCTGGCACGCCTCCTCTGCCACGCGGAACGAGCGCCTACGCACCTCTGCCCGGAGCGGGACGAATAGGTGGTCGCCCGCACGGGTGACGCCACCAGCGATCACCACCATGGCGGGATTCAGGATGTTGATGATGTTCGCCACACCGGCGCCGAGGAACTTTGCCGTCTCCTTCATGACCTCGTTGGAGTACGGATCGCCGAGTACGACGGCCTCGTAGACCGTCGCCGCGGTGATGTCCTCGAGCCGTCCGCCGACCAGATCGGGGAGCAGGCTCTCGGCGCCGGCCTCGATCCCCTCGATCGCGCGCCGGGCAATGGCGGGGCCCGAGGCGTACGCCTCCAGGCACCCGTAGTTGCCGCACTTGCACTGGCGGCCCGTGGAGTCGATCGTCATGTGGCCGATCTCGCCGGCCGCATCGCTGACCCCGTGGAAGATCTCACCGTTCAGCACGATCCCGCCGCCGATCCCCGTGCCCAGCGTGAGGCCGACCAGCGTGTCGACGTCACGCCCCGCGCCGAGCCACCACTCGCCGTAGGTGGCACAGTTCGCGTCGTTGTCCAGCGTGGCGGGCAGGCCCACGGCGTTCGAGATCAGGTCACGCAGCGGGAAGTTGCGCCACCCCAGGTTGGGCGTATTGATGACCGTGCCCGTCTTGCGGTCGAGCGGACCCGGTGAGCCGATGCCGATACCGGCGAAATCGTCTCGTGTGCCGCCGTGCTTCGAGAGCACTTCATCGATCGCCTCCTCGATCATCGAGATGATTCGGTCGACGACGAACTTCGCCCCACGCTGCGCCTCCGTGAGCCGCGAGCGCAGCGCCAGCACTTCACCGCCATGCATCGGGAGTACGCCGACGCCGATATTCGTCCCGCCGAGGTCCACCCCGACCAGCCATTTCTTGTCCACTGGCCTCATCTCCCGCTCCTGACCACTTCGAAACGGCGCCGGCGCTCAACGCACGGTCGACCGCCGCCCCCGGTTTCCGCTCGAGGTCGGACTCACTATCTTATTCCTCCGTACGACCGTGCAGATGCGGCGCTCTCGGCCCTCGGGTCGCGGGACCGGTCGCCGGCCGGGTCGAGGAGTCGGTGCCCGATAGGGTATCGGGCAGGAGCATGCTTTAGATGCACATCTCAGTCATCGTTACAACCTACAACCAGCCCGACTGGCTGGAAATGACACTCTGGGGCCTTGCCACCCAGTCCGAGCGCAATTTCGAGATCGTCGTCGCCGATGACGGCTCCGGACCGGATACCCACGAGCGGATCGAACGATTCCGCCGCGAGGCCGATCTCCCGGTGCAACACATTTGGCACGAGGATCAGGGGTTCCGCAAGTGCGAGATCCGGAACAAAGCGATCCTCGCCTCTACCGGCAACTACCTGGTCTTCACCGACGGCGACTGCATCCCGCGGAGTGACTTCCTGGCCCTGCACCGCCAACTCGCCGAACGCGGCCGCTTTCTCTCGGGCGGTTACCTCAAGCTGCCAGCCGACACGAGCCGTAAAATCACCCGTGAGGACGTCCTGGCTGGACGGGCCACCCATTGCCGCTGGCTTCGGGCAAACGGCGCACCGCCTTCGCGGCAGCTCCTGCGTCTGGCCGTGCCTGCCCGCGCCGCCACCCTCCTCGACTGCCTCACGCCTACACGCCCCACATGGAATGGCCACAACGCATCGGCGTGGCGCCATGACATTCTGGCGGCGAACGGCTTCGATGAGCGCATGGCGTACGGCGGCCTGGACCGCGAACTCGGCGAGCGGCTCGAGAATGCGGGCATCCGGGGGAAGCAGATCCGCCACCGGGCCCTCGTGGTCCACCTCGACCACCCCCGGGGCTACCGGAACGAGGAGGGGCTACGCCGTAACCGCGAGATTCGACGGGAAACCGTCGCCACGAAGCGGACCCGTGCGGTAGTCGGGCTCGACCGTCACATGGCGGTCGCATCACACTGAGCGGTTACCTCCAACTTCCCGCGCCATCGCGACTTGGCCTGAACGAGAGCCCCAGTGGTGACAGCTTTGACGTCATCTCCAGATTCTGCCGACAAGCCCGCGGCCCTGATCTTCCGCAAGCGCCTTCTCCCCTGGTCCGAGACGTTCATTGCGGCCCAGGGGGGCACGCTCGAACGTTACCGCCCCGTGTTCGTGGGTTACCGATTCCTACGGGATGGCGCAGCCTATCTGGAGGGTCACGACTGCGTCGTCCTGGCCGAGCACGCCCTCGTTCCCGGCCTGGCCAAGGGCGCCTACAAGGCGCTGGGCGTGGTCCCTCACCGGTGGCGCCGGGCGCTCGAGGCACGCCGGCCGGCCCTGCTCCACGCCCACTTCGGCGTAAACGGGTTCGCCGCCCTGCCCCTGGTCCGCGCCCTCGACATCCCGCTGGTCGTAACATACCACGGCATGGACATCGCCATTCAAAAAGGACACGCGCGCGAGCATCGGGAACGGAGCCGAGTATTCACCGCCGCGGACCGGATCATCGCCGTCTCCCAGTTCATTGCCGCCCGTCTCCGTGACGCCGGCTGCCCGCCCGAGAAGATCGTGGTGCACCACATCGGCGTCGACACCGAGCGGTTCACCCCCGGTCACGCGACGGACCGCGCCGCTGCACAGATCCTCTTCGTCGGCCGCCTCGTGCCCAAGAAGGGGCTCGCCCACCTGCTCCGTGCGATGCCCCACGTGCAACGGGCCGTCCCCGAGGCCGAGTTGATCGTCGCGGGCGATGGTCCGCTTCGAGCCGAGCTCGAAGCGGAAGCCAATCACCTCGGGGCTCGCGTCCGTTTCCTCGGTGTCCAGCCGCCCGACCGCATCCGCGAGCTCATGCGCCGCGCCACGCTGCTCTGCTCACCGAGCGTCGTCGCCGCCGATGGCAACGCGGAAGGCCTGCCCATGACCATCGTCGAGGCGCAGGCGTCGGGACTACCGGTCGTTGCTTTCCCATCGGGCGGCTCCGCCGAGGGGATCGTCCACGGCGAGACCGGCTTCATCGTGCCGCCGGCAGACGAGGACGCACTGGCCGACCACCTCGTCGAGCTCCTCCGCAATGCCGACCAACGTACAAGGTTTTCCAGCGCCGCTCGTTCGCACGCGGTCCGGAACTTCGATCTACGGAATCAGACGGCGAAGCTCGAGCGGATCTACGACGAGGTCCGTGGACGTCGAGGCGATTGAAGGGTTGCTGGCCAAGACAAGAGGTGG
>CALKIP010000122.1 GCA_937995995.1 uncultured bacterium | reverse complement strand
TCACCCCGCTCATCCTCATCGCGGTGATGAGGACCGGCGGGATGATCTGGTTCAATGACACCATCCTGCCGGAGTCGAACCACCGGTTGAGGAACCTGCTGATCGACATCGGGCGCAAGAGCCCGACGCTCGAGCTGCGCGAGCAGGTCGTCAACGAGATCCGCGCGGGCGAGCGCAGCTCGCGCTACTACCTCCAGGCGGCGCGGATCGAGCCGGCGACGAACCACCTCTATGATGTGGTGATCTACGACCTGAGCGACAGTGGGCGCGACCGGACGATCTACGCCGACAGCGGCCAGATGGCGTTCAATGCGGCACGCACCGACCTCTTCCTCACATTGTACGACGGCTGGGTGCACGAGCGCGAGCGGCGCGAGCCCGACCGCTTCACGCGCATGTTCTACGACGAACAGGTCATCCGCATGGCGGGCGTGGGAAACGTGCTCCAACGCGACAGCACGAACTCCTACCGCGGCGACCGCGAAATGTCCGTCGCCATGCTCGCCGAAGAGATCAGGACCCGCCGCGACGAGCTGGCCACGCTCCGGGAGCAGACGCGCGACTACATGGTCACGGCGGTCGAGAACGCACTGCTCGGCCCGTTCGCCCAGGAGGATCCGGACGCCCCGGAAGCGGTGAACGGTGACGGCGCCGGTGTGGCGGTCGAGCTCGAGGAGGGAGATGGCGACGGCGACGAAGACGGCTCGCGGCCCGCGCAGTCGCGCGCGACCGGCGCGGAACGGGAAAGCCCCGCACCGGCTCCGGCCGGGGCGGCCCGTCGCGGGCCTGCGCCGTCGACCGGTCTCCTCTCACTCGATCCCAGCTTCGAAAGCGCCGACGGCCGCGACCTCATGACGATGCGCCTCACACGGGAGATGGAGTCCCTAGGCACCCGTGCACGCACACTGCAGCAGGGGATCAACCGCTACGAGGTCGAGCTGCACAAGAAGTTCGCGATCCCGTTCGCGTGCATCGTCTTCGTCCTGATCGGCGCGCCACTCGCCGTACGCTTCCCGGGTGGCGGGGTCGGGATGGTCATCGCCTTCTCGCTCCTGATCTTCTCGATCTACTGGATGGGGCTGACCGGCGGCGAACAGCTCGGCGACAGGGGCCACGTCTCGCCGGTGGTCGGAATGTGGATGGTCAACGTCATCTTCCTCGCCCTCGGCCTCGTCTCCCTGGCAAGGTTCGGCCGCGAGGCATCGACCGCACGCGGCGGTGCGTGGGACGACTTCAAGGACAAGGTGCGCGACGCCTTCGCCCGTAGGGTCGAGTCGCTCCGCCGCAGGAGGGCCTACTGATGCGCGGCCGACTGCTCGACCGTTACGTGATCCGCGAGTTCCTGCGGCTCTTCATCCTCTTCGCACTCGCGGCGCCCGTGCTCTTCATCCTGGGCGACTTGATGGACAACCTCGACCGCCACATGGAACGGGGCTACACCGTCGCCCAGGTCACGCTGAACTACGTCTACCAGGTCCCCCTCTTCGTCCTGTACTCGTTCCCGATCGCGTCGCTGATCGCCTCGGTCTTCACGGTCAACAACATGACGCGCCACTTCGAGGTCACGGCGGCGAAGGCCGGCGGCGTAAGCTTCTTCCGCCTCTTCGCGCCGCTGCCGATCCTCGGCGTACTCCTGACCGTGGCCGGTCTCGGCATCTCGGAGCTGGTGCCGATCGCCAACCGTGCGCGGCTCGAGGTGCTCGACGAACAGGTCAAGCGCAGCCGCACGACGCGCAACGACTTCGTCTACCGCACGGCCGACGGCCGGGTCTTCGCCGTCCGTCGCCTCGACACCTCCGGCAACCGCATGTCACGCGTCACGATGGAGCGCGAGGGCAACGAACCGGTCGTGCCGGCCGTGCACATGGCCGCACAGGAGGCGTTCTACGCCCGCGACTCCGGGTGGGAGTTCCAGGACGGCACGCTCCGCTACTTCCTCGACCGTGGCGAGGAGCGGTCGTTCAGCTTCGAGACGCTGCGCTTCCCCTCCTTCTCTGAAACGCCGGATCAGCTCCTGGCCGAACCGCGCGACCCTGAGGAGATGGGCTACTTCGAGCTCGGGTACTTCATCGAGGTCATCGAGCGCTCCGGCGGCCGCCCGCTCGAGCTGATGGTCGAGCGCGCCCAGAAGATCGCGATCCCCGTGGCGACGCTCGTCATCATCCTCTTCGCGGTCCCGCTGGCCACCTCCTCGCGCCGCGGCGGCTCCGCCTACGGCGTCGGTATCTCGCTCGCCATCACGATCTTCTACCTGATGCTCTTCAAGGTGGCCGGTGCGGCCGGCGCCGGCGGCGCACTCCCGCCGGTGGTGGCGGCTTGGATTCCGAACGCGGTGTTTACGGTGGCGGCGCTGGTGCTTTCGCTGCGGGTCCGGACTTAGCGGGGGCGCGCCTCAAGCAATCGCACAGAAATCCACCCCTTCCACCAGCCCCCTTGCCCACAACTCCTCCCTGATCTCCGCGCGCCCACCCGGCTTCCCCACCGCGGCCAGAATCAGAGCGCCCTCGAACCTGTCCACCGCTTCCGGCTCGATTACCGGAGCGTCGTGGATGATCTGGCCGATCTTGCGGGGGTCCATGTCGACGAAGGCGAGGACCGGGGTGCCCTGGCGGCGGAGTTCGCGGGAGAATGCCTTGCCGACCGGGCCGGCGCCCCAGACAATGGCGCCCGTTCGCCCCCGCAGCAGCGTCCGGCGCAGAAAATGGACTTTGCAGCGGCGGAACGACTCGGGCGAGTATCTCGGGTCGGTCCGCGAGGTGCGCTCGCCACGCTCGCGCCAGTGGAGGAGCACGTCGGGGACCTTGGTCATGCGGTGGCCGGCGGCCCACAGCCGCAGCACCAGGTCGTAGTCCTCGGGCCAGCCCATGTCGCGGTAGCCGCCGACGGCGAGCAGGACCGAGCGTCGCACCATCAGCGTGGGGTGTGCGATCGGGCACTCGACGAAGATGTCGCGCGAGATCTCGCCCGGCGTGACGAGCGCGTTGATCCAGCGATCGTAGCGGCGCGCTCCTCCGCGGACCCGGTCACGCGGGAAATAGCGCACCCCGGTGCCGCACGCGGCGACATCGGGGTGTTCATCGAGGAGGGCGAGCTGGCGTTCGAGCCGTTCGGGCGCGGCGATGTCGTCGGCGTCCATACGTGCCACGATCTCACCGCGAGCGGCGTCGAGCCCCAGCTCGAGTGCGGCGACGAGTCCCGTACCCCCGGAACGCAGCACGTGGACGCGGCCATCGCGCCGCGCCCACGTGCCGAGGATGTCCGGTGTGTCGTCCCGGGAGCCGTCGTCGACCGCGACCACCTCGTAGTCGCGGAAGGTCTGGGCCTCGAGTGATGCGATCGCTTCCGGCAGCCATGCCGCCGCATCGCGGCATGGCATGAGGATCGTGACTCGAGGCACCCGACCTACTTCAGCTCCTTCAGTTCGATGGTGATCGGCTGACCGACGATCTCCTGCTTGACCAGGAGGTGCGGTGCGGCCTTGCGCACGAAGAGCCGCTGCATCGCCGCGCCGCCGCTCAACTCGATCTCGTACACCTCGAACTCGCCCGCGGCCACGCTGATCGTCGTCTCGCCGACGACTCGGATCTCGGAGTTCCTGATGGTCCCGGACTGTGCGTCGACCATCGGCACGCGGAACGACGGCGTGCTCTCCAGGTCGGCGACCATGATCGCGTACTCGTCCATCCCGGGCATGAGCAGCCCCGGCACCATGTCGACCGCGATCTCGCGCGTCTCGCCGCCCGCGTCCAGGCTGCCGACGACCTGCTCGCCTTCGGCGTGCAGCTCGAGCGCGAGGGTCATCGGCCCGGCCTGCTGATGCATCGTCGACGAGATCGGGCGGAACGTCGCCGCCTCGAAGACGACCTCCTGCTCCATCGACCCGGCCATCCCGGTCATGGTGCTGGACGCGCGGATCACGTCGGCGCCGTCCACCGTCTCGTGGGCCATCTCCATCGTGATCTCGCCCAGGGGGTTGCCCTGGACCATGAGGTCGTAGACCCGCGTCCCGACCTCGAGCGCCGAGCCGTCGAAGGAAATGTCGGCGCCGCGCACCTCGAGGTCCGCGCGATCGAGCGGCTCGCCGTCGGCGTCGTAGAGCCGGACCGGCCCGAACGGCGCGGCCTTGTCGAGGATCTGCGTCGCATCGCCCGCGACGACGACCACGGCCTGGTCGGGGCGGATGTGCTCACGCGCGACGCTCTGGACCTCCTCGGCCGTGGCGGCGGCGACGCGGTCGCGGTACTCGGCCACGTAGTCGTTCGGCAGGCCGAGGAGCCGCGCGTCCGCGATCCGGCCGGCTACCTGCTGCGGTGTTTCGATCTGCAGCGGGAACGAGCCGGTCATGAAGTCCTTCGCCACACGAAGATCGCTGGCGGCGAGGGGCTCGTCGCGCAGCTTGTCGATCAGGCGGAACATCTCGGCCAGCGCGCTGTCGGCCACCTCGTTCCTGACCTCGGCCGAGGCCGAGAAGAAGCCCGGCTCCTGGCGCTTGGCCGCACTCGCGTAGGCGCCGTAGGTGTAGCCCTTCTCCTGGCGCAGCGTCTGGAAGAGCCAGCCGGTCGTGCCGCCGCCCAGGATCTGGCGCACCACATCGAGGTGCACCCAGTCCTCGTGCGTCGCCGGCGGGAGCAGGTGCCCGAGGCGGATCACCGCCTGCACCGCACCAGGCTTGTGGACGAAGACGATCTCGCGCTGCGTGCGCTGCGGCGGCGCCGTGATCGCGGACTTGCTCGCCGCGCCGCCCGCCCACTCGCCGAAATGCTCGTCGAGGCGGCGCACGATGTCGTCCGGCTGGACGTCGCCGGCCACGACGAAGAGGGCGTTGTCGGCACGGAAGTGCGCACGGTGGAAGCCGACGAGGTCGTCACGCGTGACGGCGCGCACCGTCTCCGGCGTCGTGGATGCGCCGTAGGGGTGGTCGCCGTAGATCTCGTGCATGAAACGCACTTCGGCCAGATACTGCGGCTGGCCGGCGGCTGCCTGCAGCGCCGACAGCGTCCGGGTGCGCTCGGTCTCGAGCTCCTCCTCGGGGAACGTCGGCTCGAGGACGACGTCGCTCATCAGGTCGAGCGCCGTGTCCAGGAACTCCGTCAGCACCGACGTATTGACGCTGATCCAGTCGGCGCTCGCCGATGCGCTCAACTGCCCACCGACGAAGTCGATGCTCTCGGCGATCTCGTCCGCCGAGCGCGTCGCGGTGCCCTTGTCGAGGAGCGCGGCGGTGAACGACGCCACGCCGCTGCGGCCCGCCGGGTCGTCCTTCGTGCCGCTCAGGATCCGCAGGCTCACCGAGACGACCGGCTGCTCGTGGTTCTCGACGACGATGACGCGCGCGCCGTTGGCGAGCGTCCGCTCCGTGAACTCCGGGAACTCGACCGGATCCATCGGCAGCGGCGCCGGCGGCGCCTCCTTCCGTGTGGCATCCTGAGCGCTGGCCGGGACCGGCGCCGCGAGCGCCCGGAGGACCAGGCCGATGAATGCCTTGTTCTCGATTCGCTTCATTCGTGCCTCCTCACTCCTGGCCGGTTTCGGGCGCCACGGACTCGGCGGCCGACGTCTGCTGCGGCGGGACCGCCGTCACCACGGTGCGGTTCGCCGGCGTCAGGTACTTCTGAGCAACGGCGCGGATGTCGTCGACCGTGACCGCCGCGAATCGGTCCAACTCGTCGTTGATCGCCCCGGGGTCGCCGTGATAGCGCCGGAAATGCTGCAGCAATTCGGACTTCATGTAAACGCGCTGCCGCTGCATGATCTGGCTGGCGCGGATCTGGTTCTTCGCCTTCTGCAACTCGCGCTCGCTCAGACCCTCGCGCTGCAACCGCTCGATCTCCTCGGAGACCAGGGCCTCGAGACGCTCCGTTCCCACGCCCTGGTTCGGGAGCATGAAGAACATGAACGCGCCCGGCCCCATCCGGCTGTTCAGGAACGAGCCGACCTGAAGCGCGGCCTTCTCCTCCTTGACCAGCCGACGGTGCAGCCGGCTCGACTCGCCATCGCTGAAGACGGTCGATAGGAGCTGAAGCGCGTACGTGTCGTCATGATCGTGCGGAGGGATGTTGTACGTCACCGCAAGGAGCGGCAGCGTGGCCAGGTGATCTTCGACCACGTGGCGGCGCTCGCCATCCGTGCGCGGCGTGGGTGAGGGCTCGGGAAGCGGCGCCATCTCGGGGCCGCGCGGGATGTCGCCGAAGTACTCCTCGGCAAGTTCGCGGACCTGCTCGACCGTCACATCGCCCGCCACAACGATCGTCGCGTTGTTCGGCACATAGTAGCGACGGTAGAAGGAGCGCACGTCATCGACCGTCGCGGCGTCCAGGTCCTCCATGGTCCCGATCACCGGGTGGTCGTACGGCTCCCAGTCGTTCGCCAGCGTGTCCAGCACGAGGAACGCCTCGCCGTACGGCGAGTTCTCGTAGCGCATGCGACGCTCTTCCTTCACGACCTCACGCTCGCGCTGGAAGTTCTCCTCGTTGACCTGGAGCTTGGCCATCCGCTCGCGGTGCGTCCAGAACGACAGGTTCAGCCGGTTCGACGGCAGGATCTCGAAGTAGTTCGTCCGGTCCGTGTTCGTCGTCCCGTTGAAATCACCGCCCGCCGCCGGGATCAGCCGCATCACCTCGCCCTGCTCCATGTTCTCCGTCTCCTGGAAGAGCATGTGCTCGAAGAGGTGTGCGAAGCCCGAGCGGCCGGGCTCCTCGTGGGCACTGCCCACGTCGTACCACACGTTGACCGCGACGACAGGCGTCGAATGGTCCTCGTGCACGATCACGCGCAGCCCGTTGTCGAGGGTGAACTCCTCGAATTCGATCGGCGGCGCCTCCTGCGCCTGCGCCGCAGTGGCGATGAGCCCCAGCGCCAGCACCGCGGCACCCATGGATCGCATCGTCATGAATGACTCCTGGTTCGGTCGGTTCTAACCGTCGTGAAAAGGGTAAGTATGTGCCGCTGTAGGGTCAATGGACTATTGGGCGGGCCGTGGGCCGGCCCCGCCGCCGAACAGGCGGCCCTCCCGCCGACCCAGGGTCAGCTCTCCCGCCCCGAAGGGGCCCTCCCGCTGCCGCAGGGCAACTCTCCCGCGGCGCCCCACAAAGCGCCGACCCGTCCAACCGGCCTACCCGCCTACCCCCGCTCGCCCCCTCACCCTCTCCAGCGCCGCTCCCAGATACTTCGCCGTCCACCCCTCGCCCGCCTCCGCCACCTCCTCCGGCCGCCCCATGGCAACCACGCGCCCACCCTCCTCGCCCGCCTCGGGGCCGAGATCGATGATCCAGTCGGCGGCCAGCATGACATCGAGGTTGTGCTCGATGACGACCACCGTGTGGCCCTGGTTGAGGAGCCGCTGCAGTACGCGGATGAGCTGACGCACCTCGGCGGCGGAGAGGCCCGTCGTCGGCTCGTCGAGGATGTAGAGCCGCGTCTCGCCCTTGCGCCCGGCACCGGCCAGCTCACGGGCGATCTTGAGGCGCTGCGCCTCGCCGCCCGAGAGCGTCGGTGCCGGCTGGCCGAGGCGAAGGTAGCCGAGCCCCACCTGCTGCAGGTGCCAGAGCATCTGACCCAGACGGTCCTGCTTGATGAAGAGCCGGATCGCCTCGTCGACCGTCAGGTCGAGGACTTCGCGAATGTTCAGCCCCTTGAAGGTGACGTCCAGCGTCTCCGACTTGTAGCGCGCGCCCTGGCAGACCTCGCACGGGACGTAGACGTCGGCCATGAAGACCATCTCGACCTGGACGACGCCGTCGCCCTGACATCGGGGCATGGCAAGAAGACCGATGCCCGTCGACGTGCTAATGATGATCGCCGTTGTTTGAATCGCTGTGATCTGGCGTGGGTTCTCCATCCGTCATCTCCGCCCTTTCATTTCCGACTTGATGCGGATCCAGTGTATTGCTCGGCGCTTTTTTGAGACGTTCTACCCGTTCGCCAACGCGTTTATTGTTAAGTGGATGCAGCATGACAGGTCGCTGCCGCATTGCCCACAGTGGGCCACGAATCAAGGTATCTTTTAAGCCTTGCCAGTCACTTGTTGCTAACGGGCTTAAGTACGGTACACCGAATGA
>CALKIP010000121.1 GCA_937995995.1 uncultured bacterium | reverse complement strand
GCTGCGGCGACATCCTCCGTGGGCGCCGCCCCCGCCGGAGGTGTCCGTCCCTTGGATTCGGTGGTCTGGGCCGCCACGGCCGGCGCCAGACCGACCAGGCATGCAGCGGAAAGGAGAACGGCTCGGCAGGCTCGGTGTGCCACGGGGGATGGACGGCTCATGTCCGCTCCTTGGTTCGATCCACGATAGTGGGCCCCCTCGAAGCTAAACGGTCGGCCGTCGTGAGGATTGTAGAAATGCGACGCCGTTGCCGCCCGGTCGTCTCAGGGTGTCACGTCGACGTGTTCGATCAGGCCGAGCCGCTCCCGCAGCGCCTCGGGGGCGAAGCCGGTCATGTCGCCGAACTCGTGGATGAGGTGCGACTGGTCGGCGTAGCCGAGTGCGTGGGCCAGACCGCTCCAGCCGGACTCTCCGCGCAGCACCGCATAGAGTGCGGTTCGCAGCCGTCGAATGCGTGCGTACTCCTTGGGCGAGAGGCCCGTGGCGCGTCGGAACCGGCGCTGGAGCTGGCGGATGCCGAGTCCGACGTCGGCGGCGAGACGAGTGATCGATAGGTTGCCGCGTGCCTCGACGATCGCGTGGACCGCGCGCCGCACGACGGCGTCGATCGGTGGGGTCCCCTCGATGCGGGTCGAGAGCCAGGCATCGAAGACCGCGGCGACCGCCGAGCGGTTCGGGACGGCCGCAGCGGCGGCGGCGGCCACCCGGCCGATCTCCGGACCGAGCACTCGTTCCGCGGGAACGACACGATCCCGAAGTTCGGGCGCCGGCACGCCGAGCACGATCCCGCCGGTGTCCGGCCGGAACCGAACGCCGACGACGGTGAGCCCGCCCGTGATCGGCACGACCCCGGACTCGAGCACCGGCCCCTTGATGCTCGAACGGAGCACGGCGCCGCCGCGCGTCACGACTTGAAGCGACACGCAGCCGTCCGGCCAGACGTGATGCCTGAATGATTCGTCCGCCGGCATGTGTGACTCGAACGCCCAGTACGTCAGCACGTGGTCCGCGAGGGTGGGTGTGGGCGCGAACTCAGCGTAATGGAAAGGTTTCGGGGTCATGGATTCGAAGTTGCACGCCTGTCCGCTTCAGCGGCTCCGTCACGGTACAGCTCTCGTTCACACCATCACGGCTCGCGATCGATCGGATTCGCTCGGGAGGTCTGCTGCCCAAGCTGTTGGGCCAGCCCGATGAGAATCCCTTCAGGACCCCGAATATAGCAAAGCCGGTAGACGTCTTCGTAGTCGACGACTTCATCGACCAGGGTTGCGCCGAGCTTGCTGAGCCGGGCGAGGGTGTCGTCGATGTCGTCGACGGCGAACATGACGCGGAGGTATCCCAGGGAGTTTACAGGGGCTGTGCGATGATCGGACACGATCGCGGGTGCGTCGAAGCGCGTAAGCTCAACGCGACCGTGGCCGTCAGGGGTGCGCATCATGGCGGTCTCGACACGCTGGCCGTGCAAGCCGGTGACGCGGCCAGCCCATTCCCCCTCGATGGGCATGCGGCCCTCGAGGATCAGTCCGAGTTCGCTGAAGAACGTGATGGCGGCGTCAAGATCTTCTACGACGATGCCGACGTTGTCCATTCGCTTGACCGTCATGACGTCTCCAGGTGCATCGGGCACGTGGGTCTTCACTGAAGTCGGCGATTCTCAAAGCCCATGCCCGGTCCGGTATTGTTCGTACGGCACACGTGCTGCGGCACTGGCTGGGCGGCCGAACCTGTGGAGGCACGGATGAGAGAGGCGAGGGATCCGACGGCGACGGTGCGTACGATGTTCGCGGCCTTTGACGCCCGCGACTTCGATGCATTGACCGAAACGGTGCATCCGGAGTCCCGGTGGCGCTACTATGGCGCCAATCCGCGACTTTCCCAGGCCGAGTTTCACGGCCGCTGTCTACTGGCCGTTCCCAACAGCCGCGGGACGATTTCCTCGACTGTGTCGAAGACGAGCGCTGGTCGCAGGGCCCGCAAGGCGTCAGGACGAGTGAAGCCCCAGCTGACCGCTCCGAAGGCGATACCGGCGGCGCGGGCCGCCTGGTAGTCCCGGATCTCATCGCCAATGTAGAGAGCCTGCGACCGCCCCACCGTACTCCGGCGCAGCAGCCGACGGAGCCCAAAGCGCTTTCGGAACATGCCGTCGCCGCAGTCGAAGTAATCGATCAGCTCTGCAGCCGGCCCAAGGACGGCCCTCACATTTGCCTCTGAGTTCGTGCTCACGATGCCGAGCGCGAGGCCTGCGTGGGCGAGACGGTGCAGCATCGGCGCCACTCCCTCGAACATCCTCATGCCGGCGAGGTCTCGCGCCGCCAGCTTGCGGAAGTCGCGGGCAAGAGCCGGCAGACGCCACCAGGAGACACCTAGCTCGCGGATCACGCCGCGAGCGTCCAGTCCTCTCAGGCGCTCCAACTCTTCGCGAGGCAGGCGACGAAACCGGTGCCGCTCCGCCAACTGGTCGAGCGCGCCCAGAAACCAGCCGAAGCTGTCGGCGAGGGTGCCGTCGAAGTCGAAGATCACCAGACGGTAGGGCGCCTGGGCTGTCATTGCCATTTACTCCGGGTCGATGGCCAGGCGGTGACTCATGGGTGGCCTCGAGTTGCTCGATGGTTCTTAGGATCTACGCAGCTTCACCGCCCACGTCAGGCAGTGCAAAACATGAACTCGGCTTCGAACGTCAGCGTTCCGGCTTCGCGTCGGCGAAGAAGGGCATCCCGGGAGTTCGGGTCCATGCAATCGGACGTGCGTGGGATGGTGACGATCTGAATGGACTCGAAGTAGAGCGCTCCAACGCCCAGAGGCAAGCTGCAAAGTGCAGGACGGTCGCCTCGCGTTCGTCGCGAAAGTGGGCGCGCTTCGTCAGCTTCAGCGCACCGTTGGCCCGCAGTGTATCACGGGGCCCAGAGTACCAGGGCTCCAAGAAAGGCGAGAAATGCCACCACTCCTACGCCGAAAGCAGTACCCGCCCGCCGGCGGGCGACCGCGCGCCAACGGGGAACCGCGGCTGTGATGATCAGCGTCGCTACCATGCATCCCGCGCCGACACCGAGCGCCCCGGCTAGCGTGCGGACCATCCCCCCGACGAACGCCGCACCCCACGCGGCATCGAGGACGGGCTGGCCGGCACCATGGCGCCAGGCGATCCGCCACCCGGCCCATTCCAGGAGCGCTGCCGCGAATACACACCCGACCACCATGCTACCGACCCGGGCGGACCGGTTACGCAAGGTGGCCAAGAGACGGGCTCCGCCTATGCGCGCCAGCTTTTCACGCACCGGCGAGGTGTGTACCGCTGCAGACGCTACCGAGCGCGGGGCTGCATCAGGGTCTCGTGAGCGAGTAGAAAGCATGCGATTGCTTACGACAATATTGTTGTTGCGCGATTCGGCAGCGGGCGAGCGCCGAAACGGGCCTGTCCATGCTCAGGCCCGGTAGCCTCACGTTACGAACCTCGTCCAAGTTCTGCACAGCTGCCCAGCTCGCCCAACAGCTTCACCGGCTACGTTAGAACTCATTCACGACGAAAATTGCCGGATCCATCGTCGGTGCATCCCACACGCCTCGCTTCGATGCGACGAAGTGATACACGACGCCGCAGAAGCGTCACAACAGGCCGTGAGTTCGCCTCATTGCCTCCTCGTCATCATGGGACACGTAAGCCGCCACCTTATAGGTCCCATCGAACACCCGGAGAAGGTATGAAATGCGGAAAGGTATTGGCGTGTCGCCGGTCTTCTGGAAGGTGGCAGCCCAGCGCACAGTTACCAATACGTACTGCGCACTGATCGCGACCGATTCAAACTCTATCGGTGCCAGAGACGTCATGCCGGCTTGGACGTTGAGGTCGCGAACCTGACGGAGCCAATCGAGAAATGCAGCATCGTTGCGGAACGCAGCACCACCCTCCGGACCTGCGGCGAGAAAACTGTCGTCGTATAGTGCCGCAAGCTCCTCGGGGTGCGCCCCGGTCGAGAGCGAGGCATAGCGCTCAAAGAACGCCTGGAACGACTCAGCCTGGTTCATCAATTTGGTTCGCTGGCGTATTGGCAGCGGCAATCGGAAGCGGCACCGAGTTCAGCGCCATGCGTATTGCCGTGCTGCTTCCACTCGAGTTTATCGCCGCTCGTTGTCCGGTGAGTTCTAACGCCCGGAAGGTAAGCTGCGGGCCCATCCATGCTCAGGCCCAGTAGCCCTACGAATGGTTCTTATGCTCTGCACAGCAGCCCAGCACGCCTGACAGCTTCACCGCTCCGTTATGTGCCGCATCTGCAGACGGACCTTACGCGCTGCCTTGCTATGCCGCTCTACCTTCAACGCCGGCAAAGTGAGTGCGAAGCAGCGCATTGACTGTAGCGGCATGCTGGATTGTCACCCCATGCGAGGCGTCCGTGATCTGCTCGTATCGCGCGCCCGGGATCGCGTCTGCCAGCGCGGCGCCAAAATGCGGCGGCGCGATCGGATCCTCCTCTGCACTTACCACGAGGGTAGGAATACCAGACAAGGTGCTGAGTCGATCGGTCGCGTCGAACGCGCGCAAGGCCGCAAGCTGCTTCATCGTAATTGGCGGTTGGTCCGCCAGGTCGTGCCCAAACAAAGGGCCGAGGTCTCGCGCAACGGTGTCCGCGTCACCATGCCGAAGTGCGCCTCGCGACATCACGATCCGAAGGAAGGCTCGACGGCGCGACCGACGCGGTCCAATGCGACTCAGCATGCCGAGCATGAGCATCCGGCCGCTGAGGCGCGTAGCGTCCCTGCCGCGGCCGACCGTGCAGAGCAACGAGAGGCTTCGCACCCGCAGCCTGTTCTGCAGCGCCAACTGAATCGCGATCGGACCTCCCAGTGAATGCCCGACCACGTGCGCGGATTCCCACCCGACATGGTCGAGGAGAAAGCTCACGTCACGGGCCATCTGTTCGACCGATAACGCGACACTCTGGGGTTGGCTATTGCCGATGCCACGGTTATCGAAAGTGAGGCACGCGAATTCGGTGGCGAGTTCAGAGACTTGTGGGCTCCACCCGGAACCATGCACGCCGACGCCTTGAATAAAGACGACGGGCGGGCCGGATCCCTCTACTTTGTAGCTGAAGCGACAACCTTCGAATGGGGGTGTCAATGCAGAAGTCATAATGGTATGATCGAAACGCGAAGGCCGCATAACGCCTTCTAGCCTGCAAACACCAATGCCCCATCCGTGCCCGGGCTGCAGGGTTCTGCGCCCGAAAACATCTGCCAACGAGCCGCGGCAGTGCGTGGGAGTCAGTGGAATGGGGGAGGTTCGAATACTGCGGATGGTGCAATCTAAATGGGACGCATGCGATCTCGCCAGCTTCCTGGTTCACCGATCGGGCTGGATCCCGTCCAGCGGGCCCCCACTCCGCGCCCACCCCGATTGAGGACGTGTGTGTAGATCATGATGGTCTTCACATTCCTGTGGCCGAGCAGCTCCTGCACGGTGCGGATGTCGTTTCCATCCTCCAGGAGGTGCGTGGCGAAGGAGTGGCGGAACGAGTGGCAGGAGGCCCGCTTTGCGATACCGGCGCGCCGCCAATGAAAACCGGCCGGGACGAACTCCTCTCGTCCCGGCCGGTCTCGCGTCAGGGTCTCTTCACTCCCTGGGATCTCCGCCTCGAGGGCGAGGGTCTCGTCGGTGACCAGACCTGCGTCACCGACGAGCACGCCTCTCATCACGGCCGGGTCGGCCGTGTCCACTACCGCTTCTCCGCCTCCAGCCCTGCCTCGAGCGCCTTGGCGATGCGTGCCCGGCTCTCCTGCAGGTGCGCGCGGGTGTAGGCGTCGAGGGTGCGGGCGCCGGCGCGCGCCGCGATCCTGCGGTCCAGATCCTCGAGCCGCATCCGTGCGACCGCCCTCGCGTCCGCGGGCATGCGCGACGGCGGCGTGACCAGGATCTCCGTCATCCGGTCCAGGTAGGCGCGCTGCAGATCACGACGCAGCGTGGGGATGTTGCGCGCGCGGCCCGACCAGACCTCGCCCCAGACCGACTCCGTCAGCCCCTCCATGAGCTCCGGCACCGTGAGCACCTCCGAGGCGCCGAACTTGAGCTCCGCATCGCGGATGCGCGCGAAGAGGAACGGGTTCGTGAGCTGCTCGAGGAGCGCGGTCTGCAGACTCAGCACCTGCTCGAGGAGCGGGAAGTCGATCCTTCCGCCCCAGGTGTTGCTCTCGCCCCAGTGGCTCCAGCGGTTCGCGCCGAAGCGGGCGACGACCTCGCGGGGCAGCTCGAACGCCTTCTCGTCGAAGGCGTGCGTGCGCAGCAGCGCGAGCGCCTCCTGCTGCCGTGCCTTCGGCACGTTCACGAAGGGCGGACGGCCCTCCGGGTCGCCGACGTGGTCACGGTACTGGTACTGCCCGCCGATGTACTTGACCGCCGCGGCCAGGGCACGGCCGTACTCGCCGAGCAGCGTGCGGTACGCATCGGTCAACTGGGCATAGCGCGCGTTGTCCTCGAGGACGTTGTCGGCGAGCGACGGCCAGAGCCGGGCGATCGTCTCTGCGCGGTTGCGGCCCCAGACGAGCGGGTCCGCGCCCAGGTCGTAGACGTTGACCGTCGGGTCGAGCGCGCCCGGCCCACGTGCGTCCTCGTCGGTGCCGTAGGCGTGGCCCGGCTTCGCGGCGTCGCGCGCGATCGCTGCGGCCCGTGCGTCGTCGTCCGTGTAGCCGTAGGTGATCGCCCAGCGGTCGTAGCTGCCGACGCTCGGGTTGTAG
>CALKIP010000120.1 GCA_937995995.1 uncultured bacterium | reverse complement strand
AGGAAAGGGATAAGCAACAAAAAAAGTGACGAGTAAAGGGGGTATCTGGTCGCCTCTCAGGATCGGCTCGATGCCGTAGCTGTCGGGGCGGTCGGCGGAGAAGCCATCGGCGTAGCGGTCCAGGATCGCGCGCTCGGCGTCGGCGCCCGGGTAGTCGACGCGGATCTTGAGCAGGAATCGGTCGAGCTGTGCCTCGGGGAGTGGGTACGTCCCCTCGTACTCGACCGGGTTCTGCGAGGCGAAGACGGTGAACGCCCCAGGCAGCGGCCGGCTCGTGCCGTCGACCGTGACCTGGCGCTCCTGCATGGCTTCGAGGAGCGCGGCTTGCGTCTTGGCGGGCGCGCGGTTGATCTCGTCGGCCAGGAGCAGGTCGGTGAAGACCGGGCCCTCGTGGAAGACGAATTCGCGTCTCAGCTCGTCGAGCATGTTCACGCCAGTCAGGTCGGTAGGCATGAGGTCCGGCGTGAACTGGACCCGGCCGAAGCGCAGGTCGAGCGCTGCCGCGAGGGAGCGGATCGCGAGCGTCTTCGCGGTACCGGGCACGCCCTCGAGGAGCGCGTGCCCGCCGGCGAGCAGCGCGACCAGCATCTGGCGCAGCACCTCGTCCTGCCCGATCACGACCGAGCCCAGCCGGTCCAGGAGTTCGCGGGTCTTGCGGGCGGACTCCGCCGCCATCACATCCGTCGTCACGTTTTCTTCACCTCGTTCACCAGTCGGTCCATTGCCTTTGTCAGCGCGGGCAGGTCGGCGCGCCGGCCGCGCCTCCACTCCGTGCGCACGGCCTCGATCGTCGCGCGGTCGGCGCGGAGGCCGGCGAGGATGGGGTCGAGCGGGTCGGGCGTGCTCGTGCCCGGCTCGGTCGGCAGGCGCCGCCCCAGCCGCCGGGCGAGTTGCGCGAGGAGCAGCCTGCGCGTGGTGTTGCGCGCGTTCGCCTGCTGGTAGAGCGCTGCCAGTGCGTCCACGTGCTCGAGTGGCGAGCGGCGAGTGGAGGGCAGCGGCTCGAGCGGTGCGCCGAAACGCCAGCCGGCGACCAGGAGCAGTCCGATCACGACGATGAGGAATTTCAGCGCCATGTGGCCTGCCGGACGTTCGCGCAGGAAGCGGAGCGTCGCGGCGGCCGCGTGGCCGTCGCCACGGAAACCGTGGTGGAGCTCGTCGAAGACCAGTGGGCTGCCTTCCGCGGTGGCCTCGGCGGCGGCGCGGGCAAGGATCAACGCGGCGCCGCTGGTGCGCAGCGCATCGTTGCGCAGCGGCACGACGTCGCTCCACGCGATCACGCTCCCCTCGCCTCGTCGCAAGACGGCCGCGGTGATGCGGCCGTCGGCGAGCCGGAGGACCGGCGTCGTGCCGGAGTCACGGAGTACGCCGGCGGAGTCCGGGAACGCCCACTCGAAGCCGTGCACCACCCCGACGCCCGCCGTCCAGCGGTGCGGTTCGGGCGTGGCGCGGGTGGCGGCGGCGACATCCACGGAATCCGCTCCTTTGCCTTGCTCCTTCGCCGGGACGGGCGCGGGTAGCCCGAGCGCCTTCAGCGTCGGGTCGCCCGGGCTCGCCACGTAGAGCAGCGTGCCGCCCGCCTCGATCCAGGCGACGAGGTCGTCCAGCTCGTCCGCGCTCGGCGGGATTGTCGGCGCGATCAGCGCCAGTGCCGACGCAGCCGGCACCTCCTTCGTCCACCGGTCCAACCCGCGCCCGACCGGTACGTGCAGTTCCTCGAGCATCAGGTAGAGCGCCTTCGTGCCCCCATCGGTCGCGAGGAACGTGGAGGGCCTCGGATCCCCGACATGCCGGTCCTCGGGAGCGGCGAGGAAGACGATCAGGATGGCGACGAAGGCGAGCGCCGCCGTGAGTGCGCGGTCGCGTGGGCTACCCATCTTCGGCCCGCCCGGAAAGATCGGATGGCACGGAAGGGGCCGTCCGTACGGCACCACCCACCCGCGACGGATCGTGCTTTCCGCCCACGGAGATGGCCGCAGCCATACGCAGCGCCTCGTACGTTGCGGCGTCGGCCGGCCGCCCACCGAAGGCGACCGGCTCGAAGCGCGGGAGGAACGCTTCGAGCACCCGCATGGCCACGGGCTCGCGACGTGCCTCGCGGCGGTAGTCGCCCGGCGTCTTGGAGGGATCGTAGAGCAGCAGCCCCGCCGCATCGAGGCGGAGCACCAGCGCCGGGTAGAGTGCGAGCACCGCCTCGCGCCACCGGCCGGCCGCAGCGGCGGAGCGGGAGCGTGCTTCCCACGTGTCCGCGTCGGCACGATTCGTCGCCGCGGTCACGGGGGTAGACGGTCGGCCGCGGTTACGCTCCCGGGCGCGCCAGGCCGCGAGCGCCGTGCGAACGAGGCTCACGCCCAGTGCGGTGCCCGCTACGATCAGTATCCCGATGACGATGTGCCGCGCCAGTCGCTCGTCGGCGCCGGCGGCGCGGAAAAGGTCGGCGAAGAGTTCGCCGATGCGCGTGCGGACCGTGTCCAGCCAACGGAAGAGAGGAGAAACGGAAACGGGCGCGAACTCCGGGCGCGTGTACACCGCATCGAGTGCACGCGCCACGTCCTCCGGCGACGGCGACTGCAGGTGCGACTGAGGGGCGAGCATTCAGGGCGTCGCGGCGACGATCGCCTCGGCGGCCACCTCCACGTCGTACGCCTCCGTGCGGATGCGTCGATCGTAGTAGAGGAGGACGAGGCAGCCAAGTGTGAACGGGAAGGTCAGGGCGCTGATCAGCATCGTCACGCTCTGCTGCAGGTAGATCTGCCCTGTCGTCATCGTCGCGGCCGCGGTCGGGTCGATGAACGCCATGCCCATGCCGAGCGCCAGCATGATCCCGAGCGAGGGGAGCATGGTGATGAGCCAGCAGAGGAAGAAGACCGTGGCGATCCGGAGCCGCGCGCCGTGCGACAGCCGCCAGGAACGCACCAGCGCCGCGATCGGCCCCTTCCGCTCCACGACGACCGCCGGAATCACCGCGAAGAGCGAGGCCGCGATGGCGATCATCGTGGCGATCACGAGGAACACGCCGACGAGCGCCACGATCACGCCCAAGACTCCCGCGAATGCCGCGAGGACCGCCGCGAAGAGACCGAGCCCCATCATGACCGCCATGCTCAGTGCGAAGATCACGATGTACGCCACGATCACCGCGCCGATCAGAGGGAGGAGCGCGCGCACGCCGCTGCGGAGCCCATCGCCGAACGATGCCTCGGCGCCGGTGAATGCCTGCGACATGTTCCGCGTGAGCGCCGCCATCGCGATCACCATCCCGAGCGCGCCCACGCCGATCAGGACGAACGTCAGCCCGATCGATGCGCCCACCGCGACGGGGTCCTCGATCGCGGTCCTCTGCATGAGTGTGGCGTAGCCTGGAACCATGAGCGCGAACGGGAGGATCGCGGTCCCGAACATCAGCGCGAAGTGCTTCCGGTACAATGAGAACGTACCATCGAGGATTTCCCCGATACCCATCGGGTGAAGCCTTGCGGACGACATCGTCGTGCTCCTGTGATCAGGGGGCAGAATTCAGGGGGCAGGCGTCAGGGACGGACCGATGCATAGCCCACTTCAAGCCTGCCGGTAGAAGTCCGGGATCGTAGGGGAGAGGTTCAAGATAGATCTCGGCCTCCCCAGGCCGCAACGTGTGCGGCACGAGTAGACCGGCTGAGCCACCCCCTCCCGCGCCGCGAAGCGGCGCCCTCCCGCCGGCGCTGGCCGGCCCTCCCGCTGCCGTAGGCAGCCCTCCCGACGGTGCTGACCGGCCCTCCCGCCGCCGAAGGCAGCCCTCCCACCGCAAGGCCGGCCCTCCCGCCGCCAGGTCGGCTCTCCCGCCGGCACAAGCCGGCCAATCCCCGCTCACGCCTCCTCGACCGCATCCTCGAGGATTCCGGCGAGGACCGCGACGGTCGCACGGCCTTCCTCGGCACTCGCCGAGGCCGGATCGCCGAAGTAGGCACGGGGCCCACCCGCCTCCTCGAACGTTCGCTTGCCCTCGCGGATCGCCTCCGAGAGCGAGTGCGGGACCGCGGGAAGTGCGGCGCGCACCGCGTCGCGTACCCGGTCGCGGTGCTCGGCAAGGATGATACTGCTCTCGAAGCGGCCGGCGTGGCACGCGCCGCTCCGGAACTCGTCGGTCAGGCGCGAGCCCCACGGCTTGCGTGTGAGGTCCGGGAAGACGGCCGTGACCTCCGCAGTCGATGCCAGCGCCTCGACAGCCGCGTGCAGAGAACCGAGGTGTGCGGGGTCCAGGTGCGCGTTCGCGATCGCGAACGTCGTGATCCCGTGCGTGGCCAGCCCGCGCGCGATGTCGACGATCAGTGCCGTCACCGTCGCGGGGCGAAGCGAGATCGTGCCCGGGAAGGCGGCGGCGAACGGCGCCGCCGAGTACGCCAGAGAGGGCAGGAGTACGACGTCGCGGCCCCGGGCCGCCAGCCGCTCGGCTCCCTCGCGCGCCATCGCCTCGGCGATGATTATGTCCGTCTCGAGGGGGAGGTGCGGACCGTGCGCCTCGATCGCGCCGACCGGAAGCACCGCGACGGTACCCGGACCCGCCACGGCCCGCGCTTCCTCCCACGTCAGTGATGCCAGCTCGTACACGGCCATGCGAGCATTGTACAACCCGTGCGGCCCGCAGCCAACTACTCTCACGCGACCCGCGTCCGCAATCCGCAACCTCGATCCGAACACGGCGACCCGCCACCGCAGCCCGCATTCGCAGCCCGCATTCGTGCCCCGCAGCGACCCGCAGCGACCCGTCGCGCCCCGCCGTGCCACCCGTGCCACCCGTGCCGCTTCGCCGAACGGAAACCTTGTCCTCGGCACCGCCGCAGCGCCATACATTCGACTGCGCCCGACTTTCCCCAAACGCGGCCCCACGAACCACGGCCGCGATCGGCACCGGCTCTCACCCGAACCCCACGGTCCCATGAGCTTCCAGCCGATCTTCGACCCGCCCGAGACGTTCAACATCGCCGACTACTTCCTCGACGCGAGGATCCGCGAGGGGAAGGGCGACCGCATCGCAATCCGGACCGACGGCAGGGAGCTCACCTACCTCGAGGTGCAGACACTCGCGAACCGGTTCGGCAACCTCCTCCGTGACTGCGGCATCGAGCCCGAGCAGCGGGTGCTGATCGCCCTCCCCGACGGGCCGGAGTTCGTCGGCGCTCTCTTCGGTGCCCTCAAGCTCGGCGCCGTCGCGGTCATGGTGAATCCGTACCTGCGCGTCGACGACATACGCTACTTCTACGACTACACGCGTGCGAAAGTGGCCCTCATCCACACGGACACCCGCGCCGCGTTCGAGGAGGCGGCACCCGGCGCGCGACACCTGAAGCGGCTGATCGTCGTCGGATACGACGTCGTAGGCGAGCTCGCGCGGTGCTCCACGGAACTCGAGACCTTCCCGACACACCGCGACGACGCCGCGATCTGGCTCTTTTCCGGCGGGACGAGCGGCCGGCCCAAGGCGGCGGTGCAGCCCCACGCCTCCTACGCCTACGCTGCCGAGGCGTACGGCAAGCAGGTGGTCCGCTACGCCGAGGACGACGTCGCCCTCTCCGTGCCCAAGCTCTTCTTCGGCTACGCGATGGGCGCCAACCTCCTCTTCCCCTTCTCCGTCGGGGCCTCGGCCGTCCTCTTCCCGGAACGCTCGACGCCCGAGGCACTCTTCGAGAAGATCGCGCGTCACCGCCCGACGGTCCTGGTCAACGTCCCTACCATGGTCCAGCAGATGCTCACGCACTCGGGCACGGTCCCCGACCTCTCATCGCTGCGCCTCGCCCTCTCGGCGGGTGAGGCGCTGCCGGAGGAACTGCACCGTCGCTGGAGCGAGCGCTTCGGCGTGGAATTGCTCGATGGGCTCGGCACCGCGGAGATGTGGCACATCTTCATCTCCAACCGACCGGGTGCGGTTCGCGCCGGGACGCTCGGGACGGCCGTGCCCGGGTACGACGTCCGAGTGCGTGACGAGGACGGCCGCGACGTCTCTCCGGACGAGGTCGGGTATCTGTGGGTGCGGGGCGGCGCACGGGCGATCGGCTACTGGCAGCGGCTGGAGCGCTCGAAGCGCGCCTTTCGAGGCGAGTGGTACGTCTCCGAGGATATGCTCTCCCGGGACGAGGACGGCTACTTCACCTACCGAGGTCGCGCGGACGACATGCTCAAGGTGAGCGGCAAATGGCTCTCGCCACGCGAGGTCGAGAATTGCCTGCTGCAGCACCCGGGCGTGAGGGAATGCGCCGTGGTCGGCGTCGCCGAGGGCGACGGCCTGGTACGGCCGCATGCCTATGTGGTCGCCCAAGCCGATGAAGCGGGGCTCGAAGGCGCACTCCGCTCCTTCGCCCACGAACGGCTGGAATCCTACAAGATTCCCCGCACCTTCCACTTCCTCGACGAACTGCCCCGAACCCACCTGGGCAAGGTGGATCGGGGGCGGCTGCGTGGTCCAGTCATTGCAACCCAACGATAACTGGGGCGGTCGAAGTCGAGGCAGAAGGCCGCATGAGAGGGCAAGGGGAACTTCCGGAAGGAGGCCCATAGATGAGGATGGAACGAATCGTACCGATGATCGCGATGGCGATCGGTCTATCGATCGCCGCGTGTGAGACGCAGCCGCAGCAGCAAGAGTTCGTCGAGCCGGCGCAGGAGGTGCAGCCGGGCCTCGAGCAGCAGCCGGGCACGATGCAAGAGCCGATGATGCCGGAGCAGCCCGGCACGATGCAGGAGCAGCC
>CALKIP010000119.1 GCA_937995995.1 uncultured bacterium | reverse complement strand
CGCCGCCGTCAGGCGGCTCTCCCGCGCCGCGCAGCGGCGCCCTCCCGCCGGCGCCAGCCGGCTCTCCCGCTGCCGCCAGGCAGCCGTTCCCGCGCCGCCAGGCGTCCCCGCGGGCAAGGCCCGCCGCTCCCCGCGCCCGCAGGGCGCCGCTCCCGCTTCCGCCAGGCAGCCGACACCCGCCGGCCAACGGCCGGCCCTAAATAACGTTCCCCGGCGCCAGGATCCCATCCGGATCCAGCTCCCGCTTCAGCGCTTGCATCCCGGCCACCTGGAGCCGGTTCATCTGGAGCGGGAGCCAGCGTCGCTTGAGCTTGCCGATGCCGTGCTCGGCGGCGACCGTCCCGCCCATGGCGACGACGTGGCGCAGCGTCTCTTCGACGGCGGCTTCGACGCGTGCGAGCTCGTCGGCGTCGCGGGCGATGAAGTTCTGGTGCGGGTGGCCGTTGCCGGCGTGGCCGTAGACGACGGCCTGTTCGATGCCGTGGCGCTCGGCGATGGCGCGAGCCTCCGTGATCGCCTCGTGCAGTCGGCGGTAGGGCACGGCCCAATCGGTCGACACCTTGCGCCCGCCCTCGGCGCGGCACCTCGCGCCGCGCTCGTTCATGGTGGCCGGCACGGCGTGGCGCTGGCGGCGCGCCTCGCGTAGCGCGGAGGCGTCGTCGTAGACCTGCGCCCCGTCGGCGCGCACGCCGTGCCGCTCGGCGAGTTCGAGCCAGGCGTCGAAGTCGATCTCCGCGTCGGCCGCGGCGGTCGCCTCGGCGTAGACGAGGGGGAACGCCTCGGCGACCTCGGGAATCTCGTCGCCGGTGGCGTGGAAGAGGGCGGCGGCGCGGGCGTCGAAGAACTCGAGGCAGCGCGGCTCGAGCCCGGGCGCCTCTCGTGCGGCGGCGACGAAGGCGAGAGCCGCGGCCTCGTCGGGAAAGGGGAGCGCGAGCCCGACCACCTGTGCCGGTGCGGGGAGGAGCGAGAACTCCGCCTCGAGGACGATGCCGAGCGTGCCCTCACTGCCCACGAACCAGTCGACGGGGTCGTGGGCCGTGGCGTAGCCGACGGTGTTCTTCTCGAGCCGCGGCGGGCGCCTCAGCTCGACGACGTCGCCCGTGGCGAGCAGGACGCGCAGCGCGGTCACGTGGTCACGGGTCGGGCCGTAGCGCAGCGTGCGTGCGCCGGACGCGTTGCAGGCGACGGCGCCGCCGATCGTGCTCTCCGCCTCGCTCGTGGGGTCGGGCGCGAAGAGGAGGCCGTGTTCTGCGGCGGCCTTCGCCAGGTCGGCCACGATGACGCCGGCCTCGGCGCGGATGGTGCGCGCCGCGGGGTCGACATCGATGATGCGGTCGAGGCCGCGTAGCGAGAGGAGGATGCCGCGGTCGCTGATCGAGGCTCCGGTCGTGCTGGTCTGCCCACCCGCGGCGGTCACGGGGGTGCGATCGGCCGCGGCCTGTTGGATCAGCTCGACCGTCTCCGTGACGGTGCTTGGCCGGGCCACGGCCTCGGGCACCATGTGCAGCCCCGAGGCGTCGGAGGCGACGCTTTCGAGGACATCCGGATCGCGGTTCAGCAGAACGCTCACGACTCTCGCCTCCCGGCCGTTGCGCGGCGGTGTGCCTGCCGCGCCCACCGCCGCCCCTTTCTCTCCTCGATCAAATTGCGGCACTGCATCATCCCGCCTCAGCCGTTCCGGAGGTTGATGATCGCGGCCGACTGCACCTCGGGCAGCTCGAGGAGCTTTTCCTTGAGCTCCGGACCGGGCACGGTGTCGACGGTGATCGCCGCAAGTGCCTCTCCACCCTCGGCGAGGCGCGCCTGGTGGTACTCGGCGATGTTGACGCCGGCGTTGCCGAGCACCGTGCCGACGTGGCCGATGACGCCCGGCACGTCGCGGTTCGTGAGCACGATCAGCGTCTGGCGCGGCCGGCCGCCGATGTTGACGTCCACGTGGAAACCGCCGATGCGGGTGAGGCGCGGCATCGAGCCCTCGGGCGCGATCCCCGCGACGGTCAACTCCTGCATGGTGCCGCGCATGCTGACCTCCACGCAGGTGCGCGGGATGTTCGGGTTCTCGCCGACGGCGAGCTCGATCCCGCGTGCCTCGGCCAGTTTGCGGGCGTTGATGAGGTTGAGCCGGTCGGTCTCGAGGATGTCCTCGAGTGCGCCGAGTGCCGCGGCGGAGAGGAGCGCCTCGCGGCCGCCCGCGAGATCGGGGCCGACGTGCAGCGTGAGCCGCTGGATCGCGCGCGCGCCCTGGTCGGCCAGGATCCGCCGTGCGACGGCCGCAGCGCGCCGCGCCACGACCATGACCGGCCGCAGCTCGCGCCACGGGTCGCTCCACGGCCCCTCGACCGCGGCCACGTTGAGCGAGCGCGAGAGATCACCACTCAGGAGCGTGTCACGCACCGCGGCGCAGGCGTCGACCGCAACGTTGCGCTGCGCTTCGGCCGTCGAGGCGCCGATGTGCGGCATCAGGAAGACGTTCGGCGCACGGCGCAACGGGTGGTCCGCGGCGAGTGGCTCGGTGGCGTAGACGTCGAGCACGGCGCCGCTCAGGTGCCCGGACTCGAGGGCGTCGAGGAGCGCCTCGTCGTCGATGATCCCGCCACGAGCCAGGTTCGCGACGACGGCGCCCCGGTGCAGGCGCCCGAGCTCGCGGCGGCCGATCATGCCGCGCGTCTCCTCGGTCAGCGGCGTGTGCACGGTCAGGATGTCCGCTTCCTCGAGGAGTGCGTCGAGCGACTCGGCACGCCGCACACGCAGCGTCTGGAAGCGCGAGTCCCCTACGTAGGGGTCGTAGCCGACGACGTCCATGGCGAAGGCGTGCGCGCGCGTAGCGACCTCGCCGCCGATGCGACCGACGCCGATGATCCCCAGCGTCTTACGCCGCAGCTCGGAGCCGAGCAGCTTCGAGCGGTCCCAGCGGCCGGCGCGCATCGATTCGGCCGCCTGGGGCAGGTGCCGAAGGTGCGCGATGAGGCCGCCGAAGAGCAGCTCGGCCACGGCGACGGTGTTCCCTGCCGGCGCATTGACGACGGCGATCCCGAGCTCGGTCGCCACGTCCATCGCGATGTTGTCCACGCCCACGCCCGCGCGTCCCACGACGCGCAGGCGGGTGCCGCGCCGCAGCAATTCCTCGGAGATACGCGTCGCACTACGGCCGATGATGGCGTCGTACTCGCCGATCCGCTCCAGCAGCTCCTCGGCCGGGAGGGTGGGCACCACGTCAACGATCAAGTCCGGTTCGGCCTGCAGCAGGGCCACGCCGTCCGGATCGATCTGGTCCGTTACCAGGATGCGATACGGCATCGTCACTCGTTCGCGTGATGTTGGAGCCTCTCCGCCGTTCCGGTCGTGGGACGGCGGAATAGAAGCCGCACAGAATAGTATGTTACGCCGCTCCTGGGTAGTTGTTCTCTCGAACTCAGCTTGGTTCGAAGATTTTCACGAGCTTGTTGTAGACGCCCATGATGAGGAGCGGCGCGGGCCAGAGGCCGATGAACTGGCTGAGCTTGTGCCTGCCGGAGAGCTCCAGCGCGAGAGAGGTGGCCATCGACCCCATGGAGAGGAAGAGGAAGACGTTGGAGGGAACTTTCGCGGCCTGCTGCTCGAGGAGCCGGGTGACCCCGCCCTCGGCGTGCTCGGCGCGGAGCACGGGCGCGGCGCGGTAGTCCATCCGGGATTTGCGGGCCGCGGGGTTGATTTCCTGTCGCTGATGCGTCGCCATGATGCACTCCTCCTTCCGGTCGACCGGCGCAAGGTGGATGCCACGGACTCGGCGTCGGACTTGCACGCTTGCTTGCGGGAGCGGGGTGGGCGCTCGGTGGAGGGCGGGGGCGGGCGTGCGGCTGCCCACTTCGTCTGGCTCGGGCGAGTGCGTGGAGTCGGCGCCCGCGTGTTCCTGGCCCTCGTGCTCCGAACGCGAGGGGATCACGCTAGCTCGAGGTGAATTCGACTGGGGTCAGGGAGTGGATATGGGCTCGATCCTGGATTCGACCTGGAGCCTGGCCAGGGAGCTTCTTCCATCCAGCAAGGGCTCCGGTCCGCTGCTTCAGCGGGACTACTGGGCGGTGATCCGGGATTCGCGGCTCCGCCCCGCCGAGGTCATGGAGTTGGTGGCCCGCAGGTTCCCCGAGTTCTCGCCCGAGGAACTCGCGGCGTTCCGGCGTCTCGACGGCGAGGGCCCGCTCGAGGTGGGCGACGAGATGGAGGTCCGTATCCGCATGACCGGCACGTCCCGGGTGCGCGTGGTGCACCGGGACGCGAACAGTCTGACGCTGGCCACGCTGATGGGCCACCCGGAGGCCGGACGCATCACCTTCGGTGCCTATCCGAACGAGCAGGGCGACGTCATCTTCCACATCCGCAGCCGCGCGCGCTCCGGCTCATCCGCCTACTACATCGGCTTCATCACGCTGGGCGATGCAATGCAGACCGAAACGTGGGCGGAGTTCGTGAACCGCGTGGCACTGACCGCAGGTAGCGGAGTGCTCGCTTTCGTGCACGCCGAGACGCAGGAGCTGCCGGCGGGGCTCGAGGGGCCGGAGGACGTGGAGACCCCCACCTACATCGCACGCGGCGAGTGAAGTGGCGGAGTGGCGCCTCTTTCGCGGCTGGACGGATGAGGAACTGCGTCGGCGCCTCGAGCGGCTCGACACGGTGGAGCGCAACTTCACTCTAGAGGAGATCGGCCCGGAAACCGGGTGGCGATACTACTATTCTCGCGCGGTCGTCAGCCGCTCCGAGCCCGGGCCACCGCGCCCCGGCGGCGCGTTCGACGTCGGGCGCGACGCCGTCGCCAGCTACGCCTTCTCGGACCCGCGCATCGTGACCGTACACCTCGATCCGTCCAGGCCGCTCCTCGGCCGGCGGATGTTGCTCGAGATCAAGATCTTCGGACTGCACTACCTGTCCGGCGTCGTCGTCGGCGACGTGCTGTCGAAGGATGTCGAGGGGCGCACGCTGTTCGGCTTCCGCTACGACACGCTCGAGGGCCACATCGAGCGCGGCTTCGAATGGTTCATCCTCGCCAAGGATCACGAGACCGGCGAGATCTTCTTCCGCATCCAGGCCGTCTGGAAACCCGGCCAGTTCCCGAACTGGTGGAGCCGCCTGGGCTTTCACCTCTTCGCGCTGCGCTACCAGCGGGCGTGGCACCGTCTGGCGCACGTGCGTCTACGTACGCTGATCGGGTCCGAGGGGCTGACGCCGCTGCCCAGGCCGAGTCAAATGCTGCACTTCGGCCCCGAGCTGCCGGGCCCCGGGATCTGGGAAATGAGCCCCGAGTACCTCGCGCCACCCGCCGTCCGGCCCGCAGAGGAGTCGGAGGGCCGCGAGCGTCGTCACCCTGCGGAGCGCGACGTGGAGCCAGGCGCCGCCTGACGAAAGGCTCACGAGTCCAGTCTCACCGTGTGATAAGGGTGCGCCGCTGCCACGTCCGGCCGGACATGCGTGAGTGCGTCCGGCCGGACAGGAAGCCGGGAGCGGGCGTCAGCGCATGCGCCGCCCGCGGGTGCTCCACAGGAGCAGCCCCCCGATGATCAGCGCGGCGCCGCCCGCCAGGGCGAGGCGGGTGGAGGTCGGGAGCGGTGTCGCGCGGAGCGTGAACGGCGCGAGCACCGGCCGAAGCTGGTGGCCGATCCAGGTCAGGCTCGCCGCTCCGGGCGAGGCCAGCTCCAGGTCGATGAAGCTTTGCGGCAAGCCGTGCCGGAGCGCGTTCCAGCCGTCGGTCAGCGCGGGGAGCATGTGCGGGATGTGGTCCACGCCGTCGTCGACCACGCCGCGCCAGCCCTGCCGGCGCAGCGCCTCGAGCTTCGTGTGGAGCGTGGGCGCGTGCGTCCACATCTCGTAGTACGACACGCGACCGTCGACGCCGATCAGGTAGCTGGGATCGGCAAGCCCACCGTAAGTCTCGTGAACGGTGCCGGGCAGATCGTCGACGAGGATCGTCCAGGGGATGTCGTTTTCGGCTGCGTAGCGTTCCGCGTCGTCGAAC
>CALKIP010000118.1 GCA_937995995.1 uncultured bacterium | reverse complement strand
TAAGCCCAATGAACCCTTACGCCTACGCCTACGCGTGCCCCTGCCCGAGTCTCGCCAAGGGTCGAAGCGGCACAGTATAAGGGCGAACGGGCACGGGCACGCGTACGTGTACGCGTAGGTGTAGAGGAAGACTGAAAAGGTCGGGTTCGAGGTGGTGGCAGCCCATGCACGATGGAGGAACGATGAATGAAGCCAGTGGATCGAACGACGTCGCCCGGGGCGGGGAATCGAGCCCGGCCGCGGGTGTGGTCCGTGCCGCGGACCGGGTGCCGATGAATCCCGTGCCCGCCGGCCGCGGCACCGAGATGCAGGTCCTGGTCGGCCCGGACCAGGGCGCGTCGAACTTCGTGCTGCGCCGCTTCCGGATGGAGCAGGGCGGCGGGATCCCGGCGCACACCAACGATGTCGAGCACGAGCAGTATGTGCTGCGTGGCCGGGCGCGCATCACGGTGGCGGGCGAGGTGCACGAGGTCGGGCCGGACGACACGCTCTACATCCCCGCCGGCGTGCCGCACGGCTACGAGGTGGTCGAGGGGCCGTTCGAGTTCATCTGCGTCGTGCCGAACGCGCCCGACCGGATCCGGCTGCTGGACGAGGGGCGCTGAGCGACGGCGGGCATCGGGTCGCGGCATCGCGCACGTGCGAGTCGGCGCCCGCCGGGGCCACTGCGCGGGCGTTCGTCCTGCCCTGCCGATGGTTGTCGCCGTTCCCGCCCGCCTGTACTATGTCCCCGTGTCTCGGCCAGATCGCCTCTCACGGCGGTCCGAACCCGTTGGACACACGTGCACGACCCGATTCCGACTCCGAGCCCGACTCCGATTCCGGGCATCGGTTTCGGAGTCGGATTCGCTACAGAGGACCTCGGACGTTCCCGCGAATCGCTCTGAATCGGCGTGCACGTGCATGACTCCCATATGACAGCAACCGACATGAACCAAGAGTCACGGCCCGGCACTCTGCCCCCCGGCATGGACCGCCGCGGCTTTCTGCGCACCACCGCCGGCGGCACGGCTGCGATCGCGCTGGCCTCGATGATCCCGGCCGGGTGCGCCGCGGACTACCCGGAGGCGTCGGTCGACGGCGTCGCCCTCGAAGCGCTCTCGGAGAAGGAGTACGCCGTGGTGCGCGCGGCGGCGGAGGCGATCCTGCACGACGTGCCGGTCCCGCCCGATCGCGTGGCCAGGCGCATCGACCGGGAGATCGCGGCGGTCGGCGACCCGATCCGGGGCGATCTCAAGACGGTCTTCTCGCTCCTCGAGCACCTGACCTTCCTGGGCGGGCGGCTGCGGCGCTTCACCGCACTCGATCCGGCCGAGCGGCTGCAGTACCTGCACGGCTGGTCGCAGAGCCGCTTCAACCTGCGCCGCGCGGCGTTCCAGGCGGTGCGCTCCTGTGTCTTCTTCTTCGCGTATCACGACGACGCGACGCGGTCGATCACGGGCTTCACCGGCCCGTGGAGGGAGCACATCGACATCCCGGCGTACCCGGTGGATTTCGGTGAGGTAGCATGATGGTCGAGACGACGAAGGGCGCGGCTACGCGTCCGGCGAATGTGGAATCCAGCCTTTCGGGTGTGGTCCGCCGGGGGGGCGCATGATCCTCCAGGGCAAGCATCAACAGGGCGATGTGCGCGACCGCGCCGACGCTGTCGTCGTCGGCACGGGCGCGGGCGGCGCGACGCTCGCGGCGTACCTGGCCGAGCGCGGCTGGGACGTCGTCATGCTCGAGAAGGGCGGCTTCTTCCGCGCCGAGGACTTCTCGCAGCGCGAGGAGGAGGCGCTAGCCGATTTCAACGGTCGCCGCGGCCTCGACACGACGACCGACAACTCGATCTTCCTGAACTACGCCGAGGCGGTCGGCGGCACGACGGTCCACTACTGGGGCGACTCGTTCCGCACGCCCGAGGACCGACTCGAACGCTGGCGCACCGAGCTCGGGCTGGAGTGGATGACGCCCGCCGAGCTGGACCCGCACTGGGACGCGATCGAGGAGGAGCTCGGCATCCACATCACCGAGGAGCGGCTCCTCAACGAGAACAACCGGCTCGTCCGCCAGGGGTGCGAGACGCTCGGCGTCGAGGGGCACATCCCGCCCACGGCGCGCATCGACTGCATCGGCTGTGGTTGGACGCAGTTCGGCTGCGCGTACAACCGCAAGACGTCGCAACTCATCACCACGATCCCTCGCATCTCGAAGACGGGCGGTCGGATCTACAGCGACGCGCGCGTGGATCGCGTCCTCGTCGAAGACGGCCGCGCGACGGGCGTCGAGGGCGTATTCGTCGATCGCGAAAGCGGCCAGGAGCGAGGGCGCTTCCGGATCGACGCCGAGGTCGTCGTGGTGGCCGCGGGCGCACTCGGCACCGCGGAGCTGCTGCTGCGCAACTTCGACGATCCGACGGTCGGCCGGCGCTTCTACATCAATCCCCACTACTGGGTGTGGGCCGATTTCGGGCGCGAGATCGACAACGTGACCGGGATCCCGTGCGCCTACGTCGTCCACGAGTGGCGGAAGGTGCGCTACACGGAGAGCGGCGACTACGCCGGCGGCGGCTACATCATGCTGACCAGCCACCAGTCGCCGGGGATCACGGCGACGATGCTCTCCGAGACCGGCGCCGCGCACACGGAGCGGATGCGCAAGTTCCGCCGCCTCGGCTCGCTCATGTCCGTGATCGACGAGGAGCACCCGGGGCGCGTCTTCCTCGACGGCGGCGTGCGCAAGACGGAGTTCCGGGTGCAGGGTGTGGACGCGCTCAAGGCCGTCGACTACCTGAAGAACGCCTCTCGTATCTTCCTCGCGGCCGGCGCGCAGGAGGTCTGGATCCCGGACGTCTACGGCACCGTCGTGCGCAACGAGCGCGACGTCGAGGAGAAGATCACGCTCCGCTCGGTGCAGCCGAACGCGCAGTTCTGCGCGGGAAGCCACCTTCTCGGCACGGCGCCGATCGGCACCGATCCCGAGGACTCCTTCGCCGGGCCGACGGGC
The DNA here is from genome assembly GCA_937995995.1 of uncultured bacterium. Classification (GTDB taxonomy): domain Bacteria; phylum Gemmatimonadota; class Gemmatimonadetes; order Longimicrobiales; family RSA9; genus CALBZE01. Next base: position 5,714 of record CALKIP010000118.1, on the reverse strand, counting down.
GAGGCGCATCGGGTGAAGGGGCTGTACGTGGCCGATGGCGCGGCGGTGCCGACGTCCGTCTCCGTCGACCCCTCGCTCACGATCATGGGCGTGGCGCGCTGGATCGCTGCCGGCATCCACGAGCGCAGCGGCCGGACGGGCGCCTGAGGGCGCCCGGTCCTCACTTCCCCGATTCCGACTCCGAGCCCGAGCCCGACTCCGGCCTTTCCGGGCTCGGATTCGGAGTCGGAATCGGGCTCGGGACGAAGCCGCCGCGAGCACCGCGGCAGCCGTCCGGGACACCCACCCCTTTCGCAAACCACTGAGATATCGTAAGTTGCAGGACCCGCCCGTGGTTTGGCTCTAGTAGTTCTGCAGGTAGTACGATGAAGTACCGGTATCTCGCGCTGTCGCTCCTCACCCTTGCCCTGACCCTTGCGTGCTCGACCCGATCCGCCGCGGCTCAGAATCCGAGACTTTTAGGCACCGCGAAGCCGAAGGTGCTCGGGTCGGTCGTTGCGACCGAGGGGCGAAGCGTGGCACTCCCGGGGCGTCCCGCGGCGCGGCGCAGTCGGAAGGGGTCGGAGGATGCCGATCCCGACGCGCTCGCCCGCGCCGTGCTCGCCGAGGTGAACGCCGTGCGACGTCGCGCGGGTGCCCGGCCGCTCCGCGCCGATGCCGCACTGACTCGCGCGGCCACGCGCTATGCACAGGAGCTCGCATCGCGCCGCGAGATCGAGCACGTCTCCCGCACGCCCGGGCGCCGCACGTTTCGCCAGCGGATCGCGGCGGCGGGGGGACGCGCCCGTATCGCGGGCGAGAACCTGGCGCGCATGACCGCGAGTCCGAGTTCGCTGCCGGAGCGCGCCGTGCGGGCGTGGATGCGTTCGCCCGGCCACCGCGCGAACATGCTCGACCGGAGCTACGCGCGCACCGGCATCGGAGTGTGGCTCGGCCGTGACGGGGTCTGGTACGTCGTCCAGGAGTTCGCCACCGCCGATTGAGCCCGACTCGCCGGCGGGGCCGGTCGAGGTGCCGAGCCACGCGGCACTCGCCGAGCTCCTCGAGCGCCACGCCGACTTCGCGCCCGCGCCGCTCGCACCCGAGGTTCGAGTATTCCGCGCCCGTGGGTTGGTCGAGATCTGGGAGGCGGCCGAACGACTCGCCAGCCGTACCGTGCCGCCACCCTTCTGGGCCTACCCTTGGCCCGGTGGGATGGCGCTCGCCCGGATCGTCCTCGACCACCCCGAATGGGTCGAAGGGCGAAGGGTGCTGGATCTGGGGGCGGGTGGCGGCGTGGCGGCACTCGCCGCGGCCCGAGCCGGCGCCCGCGAAGTCGTCGCCAACGACCAGGACCCCTGGGCGCTCGCCACCGCCCGCCTCGCCGCTGACCGCCAGGGCCTCGTCCTCACCCCGCTCCTCGCCGACCTCACCGCCGAGCCCGCGGCCATCGACGATTTCGACGTCGTCCTCTGCGGCGACCTCGCCTACGAGCGCCGCGTCGCGCCTCGCATCCGCCAACTCCTCGTCCGCGCCCGCAACACCGGCGCCCGTGTCCTCATCGCCGACGCCGGCCGTGCCTACTTCGACGAGACCGGATTGGTGCGGCTCGCGGAGTTCGAGGTCGCGGTGCCGGAGGATCTCGAAGGCGTGAGGGAGCGGGTGGCGCGGGTCTTTGCGATGCAGGGCTAGGGCTAGGGCGAGGGCGAGCGTGCTCCTCGCCCCACCTTGGGGTGTCACTTGCGTCGGCCGTGGCTGCCGCGTATAGTCCCCGCAATGATCCGGATATCCCACCTCCGCAATTGGACTCGCCTGAGTCTGTTGTTCGCCGCACTCCTGTACGGAGCCGCGGCGGCGGTCGACCCGTGGCTGCACGCCGACGAGGTCGCGACCGCGGCGGTCCATGCGGACACCGAAGGGTCGGATCAGCCCGGCTCCCTGCCGGGCGGCGATTTCCACTGCGTCATCTGTCAGACGCTGGGTACCACGACCCAGCCGAGCCTGTCGGCAACGCCGCCGCAGGCCATGATCTGGCTGGACCGCCCGGTTCGCCAGAACTGGACCATCCCCAGCACACTCGCGTTCATTCGGGCCCAGCCTCGCGGCCCACCCCTTTCCTGAACGGCGCATCGCGCCGGCCGGGGCGTCCCGCCCCCAGGCCAGACATCTCCTGAACGTGAACATCCGTCCGTAACGGCCGTGCGGCCGTTGCGGATGCCATGACCGTCGCATCGAACGATGCGACGGGGAGTGAGTGTGTGTAATGGGGTTCGTATGCCGTTTTCGTCGTGCGTGGTTCGTCCGCACGCCCATCTTGATCAGTCTCATCCTTTCGAGTGTCCTTCAACCGTCCGCCGTGTCCGGCCAGGACTCGACCGCTCGTGATCGCGCCGGGGCCGCCGCGATTCACGGCCTCATCACGGATGCAACCAACGAGGGTCCCCTCGCCGCGGCCGAAGTAAGGCTTCGCGAGCTCGGACGGCAGGAGATATCGCACGAGGACGGAACTTTCCGTTTCAACCGACTCGCGGCCGGCCGCTATACCCTCGTGGTTCAGCGGGTCGGCTATGCCACGACTGAAATCTCGGTCGTGGTCGTCGGGGCCGACACGGCGCATGTGCAGTTGGCCTTGGAGCCGAGCGGAGTCCGACTTCCGGGAATCGTCGTGACCGGCGCCGGCCGCGAGCGCGAGTTGGCGGCCGCCTATCAACCTACGGCAGTCCTCACGGACGCCGAACTGCGCCGCCGATTGGGTTCGAGCGTCGCCGCGACGTTGGAGCACGAGCCCGGAATTTCGATCCGGTACAACGGCCCCGCGGCGGCGCAGCCGGTGATCCGCGGATTGAGCGGCGAGCGCATCCTCGTGCTGGAGGACGGCCAGCGGACCGGTGATATTGCAACGACGGCACCGGACCACGCCGTGACGATCGATCCGTTGACGGCGGAGCGGATCGAGGTCATCCGCGGACCGGCCGGATTGCTGTACGGTAGCAATACGCTCGGCGGGGTGATCAACGTGATCCGGGACGAGGTCCCGCGAACGCGCCCCGAGCACTGGAGCGGCACGGCGAGTGTCCAGGCCGAATCCGTGAACCGCGGCGTGACCGGCGGTACCGCCCTGCTCCTGCCCCTCGGCGGCTTCGTCCTTCGGGGCGAAGCGTCCGGCCGCACCGCCGGCGACACCCGGACACCGCTCGGACGCCTGCATTCGAGCGGTTTGGATGGCCACTCCATCGGCGCCGGCGTGAGTCGCATCGGGGATCGGGGTTACATCGGCGCGGCGGTTCGCGACCTGGGCATGCGGTACGGCGTGCCTGGCGAGTTCGATGGTGTCGTCATCCCGGGCGCGCACGCCGGCGGCGTCGAAATCGAGCTGAGCCGGACTGCATACCGCATCGAAGCCGGGCTCCTCGACGGCGTGGGGCCGTTCGACGCGATCGAGGCCGAGCTGATCCAGACGTCATTCCTGCAGACCGAGTACGAAGCTGGCGGCACGGTAGGCAGCCAGTTCGGTCAGGTCGCGCTGGGCGGCGACCTGGTCGCCCGCCACGATCACACGGGCGCCCGCATCGGCGGCGAGGGTGCCGTCGGTGTCTCGTTCTACCACAAGGACCTCAACGCCGACGGACTGTATACGGGAACGCGGCCGGCCAAGCAGCTCACGCTCGCTGCCTACGCCTACGAGGAAGTGCGCTTCGGCCGCCTGCGCGCTCAAGTCGGCCTTCGATACGATCGGAGCCGGATCACGCCACGGGATTCCACCTCTCGTGTCCTCGGCCCGATCGGTCCACGCACCTTCGACGCCGTCTCGGGTTCCGCGGCGATGCTCTTCGACATCCGGCCGGGCGTGACCGCGGGGGCGACTCTCGCCCGCGCCCACCGCAGTCCGTCCATCGAGGAGCTCTTTTCGGACGGACCGCACCTCGCGGACTTCTCCTTCAACATAGGCAGCCCCGAGCTTCCGGCCGAGTCCGGCACCGGCACGGATCTGTTCCTGAGGATCGCGCAGCGCCGGCTGAGCGGCGAGGTCGCCGTCTTCCATCAGGTGATCCGCCATTACATCCACTACGCGCCGACCGGTGAGCTCGACCCGCGGTTCCGACGCTTTCCCGTCTATCAGGCTCGAAGCACGGATGCGCGGCTCTGGGGCGGTGAAGCCGGAGTCGAGTGGGAGGTCCTCCCTCGCTGGGTGGTGGCGGGGGCCGGCGGCTACGTGCGCGGCCGCCGCGTCGACACGGGCGAACCGCTTCCCGCCATGCCACCCCTCGACGGTTCGCTCCGGGTCCGCTACGACGCGCCATCCGGCTTCATTGGGGTGGGCTGGCGGGGCGCGGCCGCGCAGAGCCGCGTCTCGGAGTTCGAGGAGCCGACGGCGGGCTATCACCTGATGCAAGGCGAAGCCGGTGTACGCCGCGTCATCGGCGGCCGGTTGCACACCCTCACGATCACCGCCGAGAACCTCGGCGACCGCGTATGGCGGGACCACCTCTCACGGATCAAGGCCGTTGCGCCCCAGCCGGGGCGCAACATCCGGGTCCTCTACCGAGTGGCGTTCTGATGCGCCACCCGTCGATCGAACCGCGAACCGGTTCTCGAGGACGGCGGCCGCCGTCCTCCGCCCCGTCGACCGCGGGGCGTGATGTTCCTTTCCCATCACCTATACAGGAAGTGTGAGACATGCTGAAGCAGTACGCACGCAGGGCGATGCTCCTCGCGGCCACTACCGGAGCGGCGGCGCTTGCCGCATGCTCGGACAACCCGCTCGATTCGGACCCCGGCCACGAACATGCCGAGCCGGTGAGCGCAGAGCTCATCGACAGAGGCACGGGCGAGCGACTGGCGTACGTGCACGGCGACCATTGGCACGGGCACCTGCACCTCGAGCAGGGAGAAGAGCTGTCGGTCACCGTGAACTTCCTCGACGAGCAGGACAATATCATCGAGCTGGGCGACGACTACAGCGTGCGCGTAAGCGTCGAGGACGGCGCCCCGGACGACCTGGTCGTCGTGGATGGCCAGGGCGATCAAGTCAGCATCAGGGGCGACGCGTCGGGCGAGACCCGGCTCGTCTTTCAGCTCTGGCACGGCAATCACGCCGACTGGGCAACCCCGGCCCTCCCGGTCGAGGTGCACGCGCCCATGGCCGAAGCTGCAGGCGCCGAAGTCTTCCGCGCAGGCACTGACGACCGTCTGGCGTACGTACACGGTGACCACTGGCACGGCAGCTTGCCCCACATCCACACGGGCGAGGACCTGTCTCTGGCCATCCGATTCGTCGACGAAAACGGCGAGGTTGTAGAGCTGACCGGAGAGTACCGCTTGGCGCCCGAGTGGGCTGAGGGCGCGGCCACCGACGTCGTATCCATCCAGTTCGAGGGCGACCAGGTGGACATTCACGGTGTAGCCGAAGGGAAGACCAGCATCGTCTTCCAGCTCTGGCACGGCGACCACACCGAGTACGTGACTCCGCCGCTTGGCATCGAGGTCGACGACCACTGATCGCGCGGGTCTCTGGGGCGCCCGGCTCCGACCTTCGCCGGGCGCCCGATCCTCGCCCGCACCCGCTGCCGATGCTGCGTTCGCTGGTCATCCGCCTTCTCGACCGCATCAGGGAGGTGATCGTGCCCGCGCTCGAGCCGCTCGGCCTCGACTGACGCATCGACGTCGGCATCGACTCTCGCTGGCGGCCGGTGAGGTGATGGTCGGCACACTGGGCACATTCCACGGCATCGAGG
>CALKIP010000117.1 GCA_937995995.1 uncultured bacterium | reverse complement strand
CGGAGACCCCGTCGCCGCGTTCGTCCTCTACTCCGCAGTCGGACCGTTGGTCGATGCCGCTGGGCAGGGGAGCTATGCGGCGGCCAACGCGTTTCTGGATGCTCTCGCCGTGCACCGCCGGGGCATGGGACTGCCCGCGGTGAGCGTGCGGTGGGGCCTGTTCCGTGACGGCGGCATGGCTGCGCGGCTGACCGAGGCGCAGCAGCAGCGCTGGCTCCGCAAGGGGCTGGGCTGGCTGGACCGTAACAGCGGAGGCGCTGCGTTCGAAGCGGCTCTCACGGCCCCCGGCCCGCAGGTGTTCGCCATCCAGCTGGAGCGGCCTGCCGCCACAGCGGAGCCGGCCGGAACCGCCTCACAGAACGGCGCAGGCTCCGAACTGACGGAGCGCCTGCGCACGCTCCCACTTCACCTGCGGATGCCGGCAGCCCTCGAGTACGTCCTCGGCTGTGTCTCTGCCATGCTGGGGCTATCCGCACCGCCCGATGCCGATGCGCCGCTCCGCGATCTGGGCCTGGACTCGCTGAGCGCCATCGAGCTGCGCAATGCACTGACCGTCGCAATCGGCGAGGCGCTTCCGGCCACCCTCGCCTTCGACTATCCCACTGCCGCTGCCATCTCCCGGTTCCTGCTGGAGCGGCTGGGCCTGCACGGCCCGACCCCGGCGGCGGATGAGATCCCCAACGAGTCGCGGGGAGCCCGCGATGAGATCGATGCCCTATCGGATGAGGAAGCCGAAGCCCTGCTCCTCGCCGAGCTGGCCGACCTGCCGAGCGAGGTCAAATGACTGACGTACGGCAACGCGATGCGAAAGAGTCACCCGTCAAGGCGGCGCTACGCGAGATCCGGCGGTTGAAGGAGGAACTGGCCTCGGAGCGAAGGCGCTGGGCGGAGCCGGTGGCGATTGTGGGCATCGGTCTGCGCCTGCCGGCGGAGGTGGACACCCCGGCTGCGTACTGGGACCTCCTGGCCAATGGCGTGGAGGCAGTAGGCCCGATCCCGCGCGACCGCTGGCCGCACGAGTCGCTTTACCATGAGGACGCCGATGCGCCCGGCAAATACTACGTCCAGCGCGGCGGTTTCCTGTCGGCCGTAGACGGCTTCGATCCGGAGTTCTTCGGAATCGCCCCGGTCGAGGCCCTGACCATGGACCCACAGCAGCGGCTCCTGCTGGAGACGGCGTGGGAAGCGCTCGAGCACGGCGGCATCCCCGCGACGTCGCTTCGGGGCTCACGCAGCGGCGTCTTCGTCGGTATCGGTGGGGCGGACTATCATCGCCTGGTGCTCTCGGACGAGGCGCCGGACACGTACGCCAGCACCGGCACGTTGCTGAGCGTGGCAGCGGGCCGGCTTTCCTATGTGCTCGGCCTGAATGGGCCCGCGATGGCGGTGGACACGGCTTGCTCCTCCTCCCTGGTGGCGGTGCACCTTGCGTGTCGATCGCTGCGGTCGGGAGAAAGCGACCTCGCGCTCGCGGCGGGCGTGAACCTCATGCTCGCCCCCGACCTGACGGTCAACTTCTGTCGTGCCGGAATGCTCTCGCGCGACGGCCGGTGCAAGACCTTCGATGCGGAGGCAGACGGGTACGTCCGGAGCGAGGGTTGTGGGGTGGTGGTGCTCAAGCGACTGAGCGATGCCCTACAGGCCGGCGACCGGATCCACGCGGTGATCCGTGGCTCTGCGATCAACCAGGACGGCCGCAGCAGCGGCCTGACGGCGCCGAGCGGCCCAGCGCAGGAAGGTGTGCTCCGCGACGCGTTGCGCGATGCCGGGCTGGAGGCCAATGACATCGGGTACCTCGAGGCACACGGCACGGGCACCTCGCTGGGCGACCCGATCGAGGTGCAGGCCATTGGCTCGGTGTTCGGACCCGGACGCCCCGCCGACCGGCCCCTCCTGATCGGCTCGGTAAAGACGAACCTGGGCCACCTCGAGGCCGCAGCGGGGATCGCCGGCCTCATCAAGGTGGCGCTCTCGCTCGAACATGGAGAGATCCCCCCGCACCTGCATTTCCGTACGCCCAACCCGCACATCTCCTGGGCCGCCCTGCCGATCGGCGTGCCGGTGCGGCGGACTCCCTGGGAGCGGATCAACGGGAAGCGTCGCGCGGGCGTGAGTTCGTTCGGCTTCAGCGGGACGAACGCTCACGTGATCCTGGAGGAAGCTCCGCCGTCCGAGGCGCCGGCCCCGATCACGCCCCGCCCGGCCGAGTTGCTCGTGCTCTCGGCGCCGCACCCCGACGGGCTGCGGGCCGCGGCGGCCCGCTTCGCCGGGCACCTGCGGCGTGCCAAGGATCCTTTCGCCGATGTCTGCTACACCTCAGTGGCCGGCCGCGTCCATTTCGCCGAGCGGTTGGCCATACTGGCCCCGGATGCGGACGCGGCGCGGCGTGCGCTGGAGGAATGGCTCGAGGGTAGCATGCCGGCCGGGGTGCGGACCGGCCGCGTGAGCGAAAACGAACGCAGCGCGCTCGCCTTCGCCTTCACGGGACACGACGCACCAGGCCGTACCGAAGTTCAGGCGCTGGCGCGGAACTCGGCCACATTCCGCCAGGCACTAGAGGCGTGCGACACCGCTCTGCGCCCCCACCTCGATGTCTCACTTCAGGATCTGCTGGCGGACTCCGACGCCAACGCCGACCTGCTGCGCCGCCCCCTCTACGCGCAGCCCGCGCTGTTCGCGACCCAGTACGCGCTCGCCTCCCTGTGGCGCGCGCTGGGTGCCCAGCCCGCCCTGGTCCTGGGCGAGGGCGTGGGAGAGTACGTGGCCGCCCACCTCGCGGGGGCGTTCTCACTGGAAGATGCGCTGCGGCTGGTGGTGGCGCGTGCTCGGTGCGTAGAAAGCGGCGCGACCCAGGCAGGCGCGCAGCCCGTTGGCGCACCTGCGGTCTCGGCGACATCCGAGCTGGAGGCGGCGCTCCACGCGGTTGAACTGCGGCCGGCCGATGGAATGCGGTTCATCTCGGGCCTAACCGGAGCCATAGTGAGCCCACAGGCGACGGCCCAACCCGGCTACTGGCTGCGGCAGGTCCGGGAGCCAGGGCGCTTCAGGGACGCCCTGTGCGCTGCGCGAGAGGATGGAGTTCGCCACGGCATCCGCATCGGGACGCGCTCGGGCGCCGACGCGAAAGAGTCGCCGAGCGATGAGGCGATCTGGATGAGCGGCGGGCTGGGAGGCGCTGATCCCTGGCGGACGGTGCTCGACAGCCTTTCGCTCCTCTACACACAGGGATTGAGCCCGGACCCGCGTGGGCTGAGTTACGGGCGCGCGATGCTTCGCGTACCGCTGCCGACGTACCCGTTCCAGCGGCGGCGGTTCTGGTTCCAACCCACTCGCCTCAAGAGCGTGGCCGCAACGCCCGCGACTCGGCCGGCGTCGCGCTCCACCGAGCGATCGAGTTGGGATGACTGCGTGAGCGCCGCGAGCGAGCGGGCGCAGCTCGTGCCGATGGGGATGGACATGGGGACCTACGCGGAGAGCTGGACCGCGCTGAACGAACTCACGGAGGTCCTCTGGAGAAACGCGCTGGCCGAGCTGGGAGCGTTTGCGCAGGCGGGTGTGGAGCACGACCTCGCTGCCGTGCTGGATGCGACCGGCATTCGGCCGATCTACGCGCGCGTCGCCGAGCGCTGGCTGGATGCACTGGTCCGTGCGGGCGGGCTGGAGAGGACGGCTGCCGGATACCGCGCGCACGCGCCGCTGGCGGCGTTGGACGCCGGGCCCGCCTGGGAGCGGGTCGAGGTATCGCTCGCGAGCGATCTCCCTCTGCTCAATTACCTGCGTCACTCGGCCGGCCTGCTGCCGGACGTACTGGCCGGGCGCACGAGCTCGCTGGAAACCCTCTTCCCCGGGGGCTCGTTCGACCTGGCCGCAGACCTGTACCACAAATCGACCTTGCTCCGGTACGTAAACGG
>CALKIP010000116.1 GCA_937995995.1 uncultured bacterium | reverse complement strand
GCCGAGCCGAAGGAGCAGGTGTGGCTGGCGGTCGAGCGGGGGCCGATCCCCTCCATCATCACCAGAGCGTTGAGCAGCTCGACGTGGCGGCTCATCGGGTCGTCGGTCTCGTCGCAGTGCACGTCGATCAGCCTGTCGTACTTGCCGGCCAGCTCGACGGTGCGGTGGACGGACTTCTCGCCGAATTCGCGCGCCCACTCGAAGTGCGGGATGCCGCCGACGCAGTCCGCGCCCATCTTCAGCGCCTCCTCGACCAACTCGTCTCCGCCCTCGTAGGCGTACATGCCTTCCTGCGGGAAGGCCACGATCTGGATGGTGACGTTGTCCCTGAGCTGCTCGCGGATCTCGAGCAACGCCTTCAGGCCGGTCAGCTTCGGGTCGGTGACGTCGCCGTGCGTGCGGATGTACTGCACGCCGTGCGAGACTTCTTCCAGGATGCCGCGGAGCGCCCGCTCCCTGGCGTCCTCGAGCGTCTGCGTCTTCTTCACGTCGTGCCAGCGGGCGATGCCCTCGAAGAGCGTGCCGCTCGTGTTCAGGGCCTCCTCGCTGCGGCCCGTGTACACGTAATCCAGGTGCAGATGGGGATCGACGTACGGCGGGATCACCAGACGACCCTTCAGATCGATCTCCTCGTCCGCCGCGGGCAGGTTCGTGCCGATCTGCTGGATGACGCCGCCGTCGACGAGGATCTCGCGGGGCTCGTCGTGCTGGCGGTAGATCCGGGCGTTGGTGAATTTCTTCATGGCTCCCTCCGTTTCGGGTTCGACGGCCGCACTCAGGACGAGCGCAGTGTCCGCCTGGAAAAGAATGCGATGCCCGTGGCCAGGATGAAGCAGATGAGCGACAGGTAGACGACGCCCCGCACCCCTTCCCTGGGAAGCGCTCCAGCATCACCCCGCCGAGCCCGGTGGCCGCCATGATCGAGAAGTTGAAGACGCTCGACTGCACCGACGTCGCCACGTCCTTGGCGTACTCCGCGCGCTTGATGACCGCCGTCTGGTACATCGTCACCAGCGGACCGAACGCCAGGCCCCAGAGGAAGAATCCGGCGTGCGAGACGCCGATCATCCCTCGGAAGACGAGGAACATCGCCATCGAGATGCCGCCGAGCGCGAGCATGGACACGACCAGCGGGCGCAGATACGCGTCGATGTACTTCGCCGAAACGACGACCGAGATGACCGAACCGATCCCGAAGATCAGCATCGCCAGCCCGATGCCGCCCACGAAGTCGAGCCGCTCGACCAGCAGGGCGATGTAGGTGTAGATGCCGTAGTGCGCCGCGACCGAGAGGAAGGTCAGGAGCAGGATGACCAGGATCGCCCGGTTCTTCAGCACCGCAAACGGCGAATTGGTCCGGGTGAGCTTTTCGCCTGACACCGAGGGCAGGTAGATGTACGACAGTACGGTGATGAGGACGATGAGCAGCCCCAGGACCAGGAATTCGGTCCGCCAGCCGAAGGTCACGCCGATCGTCGTCATCACGGGCAGGCCGATGCTGATCCCCAGGGTGTTCCCCGCCATGATCACCGTGACGGCCTTGCCGTGCATCTCCTCGGGGACCAGCCGCGCGCCGTACGCCGCGATCATCGGCCACATCACGCCCGCGGCCAGCCCGCCGAGCACGCGCATGCCGACGATGAGCCATAGGACGAGGAGAAGGCGACGATGAGGTTGGACGCCGCGAATCCGATCAGCAGCGTCAGCAGCACCGCCTTGCGGTTGATCGCCAGCGTTGCGCTGATCAGGGGGATGGCGAAGATCGCGGAAGCCAGCGCGTAGACACCGACCAGGAAGCCGACCTGGGAGTCGGATACCCCCAGCCCTTCGCTCATCTGCGGCAAGACGCCCGACGGTACCAGCTCGGACAGGATGCCGACGAAGGTGACGCTGGACATCAAGCCGAAGACGAGCCAGTTGAGTGTCTGCCGTCCGTTGGGCTGGGCGCTCATGGACGCTCCGGCTCCGTTGTTTTCGCTCATCCGGTGCGGCCCGGTGGGGATGAATCGCTCGCTGGACACTGGGGCATGGCTCGCGGCAAGTGCCAGATCAAGGGTGCGGCAGGGGCAGGTGGGGGGGGCTCCGTCGTACGCCAGGGTGGTGCAGCGGCGAACGCACGCGGCTCGCGGGGGTGTGGCTTCCGGATGAGGAGCTACGCCGCGGGGGCAATGCTGGATGACGGCCGATTCGAACCGAGGTCCAGGAGGCGGCCGGGACGTGTACTGGGTGCGCTGTCGCCCCGGGCTTGCCTCACTCCCGGTGCAGGACCCGGTCTGCTCGGCCGATGCGGAGGCGGCGACATCGATCGCATCAGGGATGCGGAGCGCTTGATGTGAACGACCCCGGGCATGCACGCATGCCCGGGGTCGTTCACGTTCAGGCGGGTGCGGGACGCCGAAGTGCTCTACCCCGCGGTACCGCTCCCGGCGTCAACGAAACGCCGTGACCGCCGGCCGTTCCTCGCCCCGTCCGCCGAGCGACGTTTCGATCCGCACCAGCGCATCCTCCAGGTGGATCCGCGTCATGCGGTCCCGGACGCCACGGGCCAGCGCGTCACGCACTTCTCGCTCGAGGAGCCGGAGCTGATCGCGGATCAGCGGACGAATGTCCGACTGCCCGATGTGAAGCTCCGCGTTCAGCGGCGGATCGTTCTCGGAGCTCACGCGGAGGTTGCCCGAGCGCGGTGGCGACCACGTCTCCGCCTCGGCCCTGTGGAGCAGCGAGTCGGCCTGCTCGAGGTAGGCGCGCTGGAGGTTGCGCCGATAGGTGTCGATCGGACGGCCATCCCGGAGCTCGCGCCAGACGATGTCGCGGACGTCGTCCAGCATCTCGGCCGGGCGATACGTCGCATCGCCGAGGAAGGCCTCGTGCTCGATCATGCGCGCCAGCCGATTGGGATTGAGCAGCCGCTGCACGGCGAGCTCCTGGTAGGCACGGATCCGTTCGACGGCGCCCGCGTGCTCGATCCGGCGCAGCAGATCCAGGTCCAACGCCCAGGTGGGCGTCTGCAGGACGTGCTCGTCGAGGAAGCGCATCGCCTTCTTCTGGTACTCGGGCTCGATCGCTCGGTACACCGGCCCCTCCTCGCCGTAGCGCTTGTGGTGCGTCCAGCTCCCGCCGACCGCCGCGGCGGCGTGCTCCGCATAGCGGTTCCACTGCGTGAGCGCCTGCAGGTAGTGCGTCTCCAGCTCGTAGTAGTCGTCGCCCGGCTCGAGGACCCACGCCTCCAGGTTCTCGACCATGGTACGCAGATTCGCCATCCCGAGCTCGGCGGCGCGGACCGGGTCGTCCGAGATGCCCTCGGTCATGCGGTACGGGTCCCACTCCACGTCCATCCCGAACTGCGCCGAGGCGAAGCGGCCCCACGGCTTCTCCGCCATCTCGAGCACCCACCGGTTCAGCGTCTCGAACTCGGCATCGGGCGACATCGCATCCAGGATCGGCGTGTACGCCCAGCGCACTGCCCACTTGTCCCACAGCCCCACGCGGCGCCGGGGATCGACGCCGTCGCCCGGCTGCGCGGCGTAGTTGTAGCGCGTCCGCCCGACCGACGACGCCGAATGGCCCATCCTCGCCACGAAGTCGGGGTTGCGGATCGAGTCGACGGGGAAGACGAAGTTCGCGCGCTGGTTGTGCGGCAGCCCGACCGAGTGCGCGGTCTCGTGCGAGATCACGTACCGGATCGCCTCGCCCAGATCCGCATCGGAGAGCGCCTTGGTCTGCAGCGACGGGTTCGCCGCGCCGACCTGCGAGAGCAGCCACCACCGCAGCCGCTCGATCACGCCGTGGTAGAAGTTCGTGTGCGCCCGGATCACCTCGCCCGAGCGCGGGTCGACGACGTCGCCACCCGAGTTCGCGCTGCGCACGGGCGAGGCGACGTAGCGGATCACGCTGTAGCGCGCATCCAGCAGACTGAACTCCGGGTCCTCCTCCTCCGTCGGCGCGACGCGCACCTGGATCGCGTTCTTGAAGCCCGCCTCCTCGAACGCCTCGTTCCACTCGAGGACGCCCTCCTCGATGTAGGGGATCCACTCGGGCGGCGTGGCGGGATCGATGTACCAGACCCACGGCTTGACCGGCTCGACCAGCTCACCGCGACGGAACGCCTCCGGGTCCTTCGGCTCCAGGCGGTAGCGCACCGCGTAGCGCTCGGGCCGCACGCCCTGGAACGCACTCGAATAGTCCGTCCGCGCGATCGAGATGAAGCCGACCCGCTCGTCCCAGAGCCGCGGCCGCATCGGCTCCTCGGGGAGGAGCACCATCGAGTGGTTCACCTCGAACGACAGCGTGCCGCCCCGGGCGTTCGACGGCGGCTGGTCCGCGGCGTACGTCTGGACGACGCGGATCTCGACGTTGATCGGGAAGCTCTTCGCCCACTCGAGCCAGCTCCGGTCCCGGTCGTAGCGGCGCACGGAGTGGCGGCTGCGCGTACGCCCGGGGAGCGTGAAGGCGGGGACGTCGCCCAGGTAGAGGTCCGTCACGTCGATGACCGACGTGCCACGGCCGCGCGCCTCGACGTCGAAGGAGGCGAGCACCGGCGCGAAGTTCGAGTTCTCGACCGCGAGGTGCAGCGACGAGCCCTCGGCCGCCGTCGTCGCGTGCGAGACCGCGCGCAGGTAGACCCGCCCGTCCCGCGCCTCCCAGCGCACCACCATGTTCGGCGCCATCCGGTCGCCGCCGTTGGCCAGCCCCTCCTGCGCCCGCGCATAGCGGCTCATCACCGCCATGTCGCGGCCGAGGAGCGTGTCCGGGATCTCGAAGAGGAGCCGCCCGCCCGTGCGATGGACGGTGAACAGGCCGGGATCGGACTCCGCGTCCGCCGGGACGACCGCACGATAGTCGGCGGTCTGGGCGAGCGCGGGCGCGGGCGCGAGCGCGTGGGTGGACAGGGTCAGCAGCGTGGCCAGTGCGGCCAGCTTCGGGAAGTGATGCATTTCCAGGCTCCGAAACGGGATGTGGCGCGGCCGAGGTCCTTCGTCAGGATCCCACACCTGGCCGAGCGAGATGGAGAGATCCTCTGAATCCGAAGGCAAAGTGTGCAACTGGCGCCGGCGCGGCAAGTTGGAGGGGGGATCGTGCAAGGCGTGCTGCACGCTGAGGAACGACGCTTCTGCCTACTCCTTACCGCTGCCGACGATTTCGAAATCAGAGTGGGTCGTATGACTCTTCCCGACGACCGTACACCTGTCCGCCTCGCACTCGACCGTGTAGCGCCACTCATTGCTGTAGCCGCTCCCGTACTCCGGCGGATCGATCTCCAGGATGTCCGCAAAGAGCTCGTACCTGCCGCTGGAAGTGCGTACCACGGGAGTGAATGTGAGAACAGCAACGGACGTATCCGGCAACGCCTGGCTGGAGTCGATCGGTACACCTCGATCTGCCAGGGTACGAAGGACTGCTTCCGATAGGATCGAGTCCGGAACCTCGAGGGGTCTGTGCCCACCGTAGTTCCGCGTATGGACCCGTGGGCTCAGCACGAGCGTTCGGCCCTCGACGATGTTGGATCGGGCATCAGAGAAGACGGCCGATAGAATCTCGACCTCACCCGGCGGAGTCTGGTCGGAGCACGCCACCACGGAAAACACGACCAGGAGGCAGAGCCTCGTCACCATGTAGATTGCTCCTCTCGACACTACGGTCTCGCACCCTTCGCCAGGTGCCATGGCGCCCGGCGTTCTCGCGTCACTGCTATGAATAGAGCGAGGTGTCCCGTTAGGCAAAGGTGTTCGGGGGATCCGGTACTACAAACCGCCCCGGGTACCGGGGTG
>CALKIP010000115.1 GCA_937995995.1 uncultured bacterium | reverse complement strand
GGTAGCGGCGTCCCCGGACGTGGCCGACGCCTCATGGGAGGCGGCGAGCCCAGTGGCATCCACAGCGACCGCGGTACTGCAGCCGGCGGACGGGCCACGTGTGATCCACAGGGAGATGTCGCAGCCGCAGCTCGTGGCCATCCGGTTGTCGATCCGTGTCTCCGAGGCCCCTCCGGTCGCCGGCGCGGCCAGCGTGCTTCAGGAGCTGGCCCGGGGCTGGCTCGAGACCGACGCCAGGAAGCTGGGCGCGACGGTCGGGCTGGACCGGAGCCCCTCCCACGCCATCTACTCGATCGTGGGGCCACGGGAGAGCTTCGAGGCGATGGTCGAGCTACTCCGGCGCGCCGTAGAGCGTCCAACCCTGGAACCGGCCAGAATCTCGGCGGCCCGGGCGCGGGTGGAGCACCGCTCGCGCGCACTCCTCGAGGTTCCGGACCTACGCGTTCGCGTCGGGCTCATCGCCCAGCTCTTCCCCACCTCGGCCGACTCCAGCGCCATCCACCTCCCTGCTCATCTTTCTCCTGCTACCGTGGAATGGTTCCGGAGACGCAACTACACGCCGGGGAACTCGGTGGTCGTGGTCGTCGGGGCCGTCTCACGCGATGAGGCGCTCGCCGCGTTCCGGGACTGGCCGCAACCGCCCGCGCCGGAACGCGCCAGGCCATCCGGTGCCTTCGAGACCGATCCCCCCGTGCCCCAAGCGGTGTCCTCCTGGGCTGGAATCGGCTGGTCTGCGAGCGATGCATCGCCCTCGGTCCTGGCGGTCGCGGCGGCGCTGGTGACGGATCGACTCCGGGCCCGCGGTATGTCGCGGGCACGGGCGGAGGTGTGGTGGGGCCCGGGCGCGCTAGGGCTGGTGGCACTCGGCGCCATACCTCCGGGGTCTGGCGCCGAGTCCACCCGTCCGGCCGAGGCCCTGCGTCTCGCCGTCACGGAAGCGGCGGATGGTGCGACGGCGCAGGCAGTCGCGACCGTGCGCGGTAGACTGTGGCGTCGCTTTCTCCACTCCGTCCGCACACCCCAGGGGCTGGCCTCGATGATCGGCCAATTCTACGAGCGTACCGGAAACCCCGATGCCGGGGCGCGCTTCCTGGCCGATCTGAGCCGGGTCGATGCGGACCGCGTCGGAGCCACCCTGGGCGCGCTCCTTGAGCGGACGCCGGCCGTGGTGGAGGTCCGGCCTTGAGTGCCCCCGTGCTCGGCCCGCTCGGCTCCCGGGCCCTCGTCGCGATCACGATGCTCTGCGTTGCTCCGGCTGCCGCTCCCGCGCAGAGTCGGTACGCGGTACTACCGGAGCCGGACGGCACGGCCGTCGGCGTTGCCGTGGTCCTCAACGCCGGCAGTCCGTGGGAGCTGGAGTCGGAATCCGGTCTGTCCTACCTCACGGCGCTCGCCACTGTCGAGGAAGTGCGGGACAGGCTCGAGGCGCTTGGCGGCCATGTCGAGGCGTCCTGCCTTCGAGCGGCCACGACTTTCGCACTGGTCCTGCCCCGGGACACCTGGCGCCGCGGCACCCGACTCTTTCTCGACGCCCTCTTCAACGAGACGCTCTCCGAAGCAGCGGTCGAGCGGGCGCGCACCATGCTGGCGAGCCGCTTGGTGGCACAGGACGACTTCACGCCGGAAATCGAGACCGCCCTGTCGCGGGCGCTCTTCGGCGCCGGAAACCGCTGGAGTCGGCCCACGTGCGGGACCGCCACGAGTGTCGTGGCCCTCGACGCGGACGATGTGAACCGGTTGCGCCGGGCGCGCTACCGACCGACGCGAGCGGTCGCGACCATTGCCGGCCCGGTGGAAGTGGTCGAGGCGCACTCCGCGCTGGCGCCCTTCACCGACGAGGAAGAACTCCCGGTGCTGGTACCGGCCCCCGCGGGCCCGCCGGCCGACGGGTACGTACCCATCGTGAGTCCGACCGTCACATCCTGGGTCGCGCTGGCCTTCCCCTTCCCCGAGGGGACGGATACCGAGGCGCTGCGTCTGCTCGCCTTCCATATCCGAGAGGAGTTCGGCCCCGACGTTGCCCGCCCCGACATCTACGATATGACCACATCGATCGAGCGTCACGGCGACGGCGGCTGGCTCACCGTCACACTGATCACGGAATCCGACCGTGCCCGTCGCCGTGAGGCGGAGGTGCGTGCCCGGGTGAAGCGGCTCGCCGAGCGAGCACTCCCCGACAGGACCTTCGACGCCCTGCTCGTGCGCTTCCGTGGCGCCCGACTGCTCGAGCTCGCCGGCCCCGAGGCCAGAGCAAGGGACGCGGCGCTGCAACTCTTCTTCGATCAAGAGGTTGTCGACCCTGCCGCCAGGAGCGCCTCACTCAATAGGATCCGGCTCCGGCGCACCGCTGCGGCACTCGGCGCACCCGCCTCGGCCAGCCTCGGGCCGCGATGATCGCGCGGCTCCCCAAATCATCGACGAACGCTTGAAAAACCTCTCCAAACGCTTTAGTATGCTACACATTCACCACCTCACTTTCCGGAGAGAAGTCGATGAAACGACTCCTGTTGATCCTCGCCACGGGTTTCGGTGCGGCGCTGCTCGGCGCTTGCGGTGGCGGCGAGGTCATCATCCAGGCCGAGACTGCCACACGGGAAGGCGGCGAGGTCATTGCGCTCCAGGATCTGGAGATCCAGCTCCTTCCGTATGATCGCGACGCGATCTTCGATTCGCTGACGCAGGCGTTCCCGGAGCCGGAGCCGCCGATTCCGGATACGCTCCTCCGGCTTCAGGAGGCGGTCGCCCAGGCACAGGGGGAGTGGCAGGCCGCCGAAACGCGGTGGGCGGCGGTCCGTGACAGCCTCCAGCGGATCAGCAAGCAGATGGAGGGGCTGAGCCGCGCCCAGGCAGAGTATGTCGTCCTCTTCCGGGAGTTCAACGACCTCGAGCCTCAGGAGCAGCAGCTTCAGCGGCGCATGGACTCGGCGTTCAAGAACTTCGACGAGCTCCAGAAGGAACTGCTGGCGCAGTCGCAGGCCGTGAAGATCGCTCGTGACGAGTGGGCCGACGAGGCCTTCGCTTCCGTCGATGAAGTCTTCCTGGCCAAGCTCAAGGAGACCGGCCGCGAAATCGTGGTCGACACGACCGGGGCCACCGGTGTGGCACGCGTGTCGGTCAAGCCCGGCAAGTGGTGGGTGCACGCACGCTACGACCTCCCCTACACCGAGCTGTACTGGAACATTCCGATCGACGTACAGCGGGGTGATCCTGTGCAGGTTCAGCTCACTCAGGAGACGGCCGAGGTACGACGCAAGCTGTAAGCGCGGAATGACGGTCCCGCGCGTGCGGTGATGATTGCGGCCGGTCCGAACCGATTCGGGCCGGCCGCATTGTGGATGTGGACCCCGGGTGGAGCGTGTGGCATGGCAACGACGAAAGAGACCGCCGAGGCACAGGCGACGCTGACGCTGGACGTGGACGGCGACGGCGTCGCCTGGCTCGTTTTCGACCGGCCGGACAGCAAGGTCAACATCCTGAGCTCGGCCGTCATGGCGCGCCTGGATGCACACCTCGCCGAAGTCGAGGAGGGCGCGCGCACCGGCCGCGTCAAGGCGCTCGTCGTGCGGAGTGGCAAGCCGCGCTCCTTCATTGCGGGCGCCGATGTGGCGGAGATCGCAGGGGTTCAGGATGTGGCCGAGGCCGAAGCCGGCTCGCGCGCGGGTCAGGAGGTATTCCGCCGTCTGGAACGGCTCCCGGTCCCGACCATTGCCGCGATCGATGGGCTCTGCCTGGGAGGCGGAGCCGAGCTCGCACTCGCGTGCACCTACCGCATCGGCACCAATGCGCCGGAAACTCGGATCGGGTTCCCCGAGGTCCGCCTCGGGATCATCCCGGGGTGGGGCGGGACGACGCGGCTCCCCCGGCTCGTGGGACTCCGTACGGCCGTCGAGATGATCGTGACGGGCAAGACGATCTCCGCCCGGCGCGCCCTGCGCATCGGGCTCCTGGACGAGGCCGTGCCGCCCACCTACCTCGAGGAGCGCACCCGACGCTTCGCCTGGGAGAGGATCGACCGTGGGCGCAAGCGTTCAGCACGGCGCAAGGGGCTGGGCACACGACTCCTCGAGGACACCGCACCGGGGCGCCGTCTGCTGATCCACACGGCGCGCAAGCGGGTACTTGGCGAAACGAAGGGGCACTACCCTGCACCGCTGGCCGCGCTGGATGTGCTGACCCGGACGCTCTCGCTCCCGCTGGAGCAAGCCTTCGCGCTCGAGGCCGAGACCGTGGGCCGCCTGGCCGTCTCGGACGTGAGCAAGAACCTGATCCATGTCTTCGAGCTCATGGAGTCCGCCAAGAAGGCGGCTCCGGACGCGGAAGCACGACCGGTCGAGCGCGCGGCGGTGCTCGGGGCCGGGGTCATGGGCGGCGGGATCGCACAGCTCCTTGCCTACCGTGGTCTCACGGTGCGGATCAAGGATATCAAGGAGGAAGCGATCGCCCTGGGGCTGCGCCACGCCCGCGAGCTTTTCGACAATGCGGTGCGCCGTGGCAGACTCGAGCGCCGCGAGGCCGAGCGCGGGATGGAGCGCATCTCGCCCACCCTCGACTACTCGGGGTTCGGGATCGCGGATGTCGTGATCGAAGCCGTCGTCGAACGCATGGACGTCAAGAAACAGGTCCTCCGCGAGGCCGAGCGCGAGATCGGCGCCGAGGGAGTACTCGCCTCCAACACCTCGGCGCTCTCGATCACCGAGATGGGCAACGAACTCGAGCGCCCGGAGAATTTCTGCGGCATGCACTTCTTCAACCCGGTGCACCGCATGCCACTGGTCGAGATCGTGCGCGGCGCCGCGACCTCCGACGAGACGCTGGCTACGATCTTCGGCCTCACGAGGCGACTCGGCAAGACGCCAGTGATCGTGAACGACGGCCCCGGCTTCCTGGTCAACCGCCTCCTGGCGCCGTACCTGAACGAGGCGGGCTGGCTCCTGGAAGAGGGCGCACGGATCGATGACGTCGACCGCACGCTGCTCGAATTCGGGATGCCTATGGGGCCGTTCCGCCTCCTGGATGAGGTCGGACTCGACGTCTCGCGGCATGTGGCCGCCATCCTCTACGAGGCGTTCGGCGACCGAATGGCGCCCGCGCCGGTAATGCTCGCCCTCGGCGAGACCGCTCGCCTCGGCCGCAAGGGCGGCCTCGGCTTCTACCGCTACGAGGATGGGAAGGAAAAGGGCGTGGACGAGGCACTCTACGCCGAACTCGGTGACGCCGTGCCCGCGGAGCGGCGCGACATCTCCAGCGACCTGATCCGCGACCGTTGCATCCTGGTCATGGTCAACGAGGCCGCGCGCGCACTCGAGGACGGCATTGTCGAGCGCGCCGGCGACGTCGACCTCGCCCTGATCACCGGCACGGGCTTCCCGCCGTTTCGGGGCGGCCTGCTCCGCTACGCCGACACGGTCGGGCTCCCCGTAATCGTCGAGCGACTCGAGGGCTTCCAGAACGAGCTCGGCGTGCGCTTCCAGCCCTCGCCGCTGCTCCGGGAACTGGCGGCCGCGGGACGCACCTTCTACGACCAGGCATGAGCAACGTCCACATTCACTACCGGCGGCCGCCCGATCGTTACGACGTATTCGTGCAGCGCTTGATCCACAAGGATCCCGATGTCGTCGTCACCTTTCTCGACCGTACACCGCTCAGCCGCCCATCCGTGGTGGATGGCCGAGTCATTCTCGAGGACGGCTCGCCCGTCGTCTGGTTCACCTTTCCCGGCGTCTGGCACGACATCGGTCGCTTCCACCGGGCGGACGGCACCTTCACCGGCTTCTACGCCAACATCCTGACGCCCGTCCGCTTCCTCGATGACGATGCCTGGGAGACGACCGACCTCTACCTCGATGTGTGGCTGGAGCCGGGTCGCGATCCCGTGATCCTCGACGAGGACGAATTCTCGGAGGCCATTGCACGGGGCTGGATCGACGACGCCACGGCTGCCGCTGCTCGCGCCGAGGCCGCCCGCCTCCTCGAGCTCGCCGCCGGGAACGCCTGGCCGCCGCCACCTGTAGAGTACTGGACACTGGAACGCGCACGTATCCGCGCACAGACGTCCGACAGGGCCGACGACTCCGTACAACGAAGGATGAAATGAGACGCTGGCGCCATCGCACGAACCGACCGAACCCTTCCCGCGGCCGGATCGCCGCACTCGCCCTTCTCGCCGCAGCCAGCGTGGTCAGCCCCGCCTCCGTTGCAGCCCAGGGTCTGGAGCGGACGAAGGCGGACCTGGACAGGGAAGTGATCGAGCAGGCGGCGGCGAGCCGCGCCAGGGGACAGCAGGGCGCGCCCGTGCTCGTCTACGAGATCGCCGACTTCCAATGCCCCTACTGCGCCCGGTTCTCCACGGAGGTCTTCCCCCGCCTCGACAGCGCCTTCGTACAGTCCGGGCAGGTTCAGTGGGTCTTCGTCAATCTGCCACTCCCCACCCTTCACCCGCGCGCCTGGGCCGCCGCCGAGGCCGCACTCTGTGCCGGCGGCGTCGGCGACGGATTCTGGCCCTTCCACGATCGGCTCTTCTCGAGTCAGCGTGAGTGGTCCGACGCCGACGACCCGCACGAGGTCTTCCTGCGCTACGCCGAGGAGGCCGATCTTCCGTTGCCGGCATTTGAGGACTGCCTCCTCGGCGACCGGGTCGCCTCCGTGCTGCTCGAGGACATCGTCTTCGCCGCCTCCGCCCGGGTCAGCGGCACGCCGACCTTCGTGATCGACAACTCCCAAGTGGTCGTCGGGCTGAAGAGCTACGAGGAGTGGGAGGCGCTGCTACAGGAGGCGCTACGCAAGAAGAACGGCGCGCCGCGGAGGCCGTAGCCGCCGCCTGCGCGCCGTGAGCGCTTTCGGAGCGTCTCACTCGAGGGACTGGAATTCCGTAGCCGCGTCGAGCGACGGTAGAAGAGGCCGTACCACTCGGAGGCTCGCTTCGAAGCCTCGCTCCGACGTTCGCCGGAAGCACTCGAACGCGGCGGGCGAGCGATCAGCCCGGCGCTACGAGTCCGTCGCTTCCTCCTCCTCGACGACGTAGGCCGCAACCAAGCGGCGCGTGTCGACGAAGAGTGCGCCCGTCAGGGCCGGCTCCTCCCGTAGCGCATCGATCAGCCGCTCGTACCGACCCAGCACATCGGCCGGCAGGCGCACCACCACGTCGTGGAACGAGCCACGATCCGCGAACACCAACCGAACACGAACCCGATCCTGATCTGCCATCCCTCAACGACTCCCGGGCCGACGCAACTCGGCCAGTGAAAACAGGAAGATCAGCGTGGCCACAATGGCCGATGCTACGCACCAGCGGCACCACGCGTGAATCACGAATGCCTCGATCGCGGTCAGGTACGCGGAAAACACGAACGCCACCGCACAGAACCCGACGAGTGCGAGTCCCAACGGGCGGCTGCGGGCCAGCCCGGGCCGCAGCCCGGCGAAGGAGAGGATGAAGATCAACGCGTACCCCGCCACTCCCCACGCCGGCACCGGCACGCCCAGAAAGACCGCCCAGGGGGAGGCCTGGACCGTGCCACAGCTCCCGGTGCCGCACGCGAGCGTGCCGATGACGCCGAGCTTGTGCAGCAACAGGTAGGTGGCAATGAAGACGCCGACGAGGGAGAGCAGCGCGATGACCATTCGGCTCACCGGCGGCGAGGTGGCCCCGACCTCGGTCGGCCGGGGCTCCGTTCCGACCGACGAGCTCAAACGCCGGCCTCCGACTGCATGCTCTCCTCGATCACCGCGCCCACGGCCTGGATGTCCAGCGGGTTGCTGATCCGGCGGTTGTCGATGATCAACGTCGGCGTCGCGTTCACGCCGAGCTGCTCACCGAGCTTGCGGTTCGCCGTGACCGCCTCCGCGTGAGCGTCGCTCTCCAGACACGCCTGGAATGCACCGGCATCGAGACCGAGTTCAGTCGCATACCCCGTGAACTGCTCGATCGGCGCCGTCCGCGCGTACGACCACGAGCCCTGCCGTGCGAAAACGACGTCGTGGTAATCCCAGAACCTGTCCTGGTCACCCGCACAGCGGGCTGCACGCGCCGCCAGGAACGAATGCGGGTGAATCTCCGTGAGCGGGAAGTCGTAGAAGACGAACTGTGCCTGGCCCGTGTCCACGTACCGCGCCTTGATCTGCGGCTTGACACGGGTCGCGAACGCACCGCAGCCCGGGCACTGGTAGTCCCCGAACTCCACGATCTTCACCGGTGCCGACGGATCACCCATGACCACGGGCGTCGCCAGATCGTAGAGCCGGCGCGCATCCTCGATCCCCTCGAGCTCGACCGGCGCCGTCGCGGCGCTCCCGCTCCCGCCGAGGACCGCGTTACCGACCATTGCGATGCCGGCTATGGCCACCACGGCCAAAACGATGTAGAAGGCGCGCAGGTTCGACCCGGCGCCCGTCCCCTTCTGGACAGCCACCCGTATCTCCTTGTCTACCAGGACGTTGGACGATTCACAGTTGCTCCCTTTGCCGAACTAAGATGGCGTAACCCACCGTGTGTTGCAAGATCTTGCACCCGTCGTGCACGCCCCCCCCCGCTTCGCTCGCGCCATGGCTGGAACGCGCCTTGCGTCAAACGTTTACGCTTCCGGGGCCCGATCGGGGCGGCACATCCAACAGCGGCAATGGATGGGCCGCCGGGCTCGGCCAACCTACCGGAGGGAAACGAACATGCGCTTCACGCCACTTTCGGCACACAGGGAGTACACCTTTCCGGAAGGCGCGTTCGACGTTCGCGGATGGGCGGTGCGGACGATGGCGGACGAGGAGAAAGTCGGCCGGGTCGAGGATGTCCTGATCGACGACACGGGGGCGATACGCTACCTGGACGTGGCCCTTGGCCGATTCAGGAAGCACGTGCTACTCCCTGTGGGACACGCCCGTGTGGACGACGAGGAAGATGTGGTGTGGGTGCCTGGGATGACGAAGGAACAGTTCGGCGACATCCCGGCGTACACGCACGACGTCGGAGTGTTGACCCCGGACTACGAGGCGCGCCTGACGGCTGCGTACACGGGGGATTACGGCGGCGGTCGATCCAGGGCAGCCCGTCGGAGTCGTGTGATTGGGGCCGGAACGCCACCGCCGGAGCGATTGGCGAGCCTGAGGGAACTCGAGGATTTCGAGGTTGCGGCCGAGGACCCCGACCCCAGGGGCTGGGAGGTCATTGCAGGCGACTCGCGGTCGATCGGGCGGATCCACGAGCTGATCGTGGACACGACGGCGATGAAGGTGCGCTATCTGGACTGCAAGGTGGACGAGGAAACTCTCGGCCTCTCCCGGGAAGACCGCCACATCCTGATCCCGGCCGGCTACGCGCGCCTCGACGAACCGAACCAGAAGGTGATCGTGGACGCGGTGACGTCGACCGACGTACGCAATCTGCCGGTGTACGGCGGCCTTCCGGTGAGCCACGTGTATGAGCAGGATCTCCAAACCCGGTTCACCGGCGGACAACGGGGCGAGTCGGCGCGCGAGGGCCCCCGCTATGAGGAAGAGCGGTTCTACGCGCCGCGGCGCGAGGGCGACGGGAGCGAACGCGAGCGGGGAGACTAGTCGGCGAAGCCGGCCTCGGTAGCGCCCCCGGCACCCGGACGCGGGGCGAACTCAGGCTTGGTTTCGCGGCGGCACTTCGACCGGTACGATCCCGTCCGCAGGGGCAGCATGGCAGGCGAAAGGAGCGGGATCGGAAGTGCATAGGGGGACCGAAGTGGGAGGCCGGGCCTGGTCCTGGCTCATCAGTCTGATCGCGTTCGTCCTCTTCCTCTGGGGCGTCGCCGAACTCCTCGGCATCGGCGGGGGCTCGCCCAGATTCGCCACATCCACGACCATCGCGGCCGAGGTGCTTCCCTCAGGGGCCAGAGAGCGTGCCACCGAGCTCCACCATCTCCTTCCGGATGCGACGGACGACCTTGGGCGCCTCGTCTTCATCGACGGCACGGTCGTGGGCGACACTTCACCCGCCGGGTTCTGGGTGAGAGATCTTCGTGACAACATCATCTTCGTCGGCGGCGAGGCGACGACGCGCCTCGAGACGGGCGATGCGGTACGGATCGTGGGGCACATCGCCCTGCTCTCCCCCGAAGAACAGGCAGACCGGCTGGAGCGAGCGGGGCTGGTGGTACCGACGAGCGCGATCGTGATCCGTGATGTGAAGGTGGAGCTCGCCGCCGGCGGCGTGGAGGTGCTGGAGGGCTAGAGTGGGTCAGGCCCCGGTCGGAGCCCTGTCTCCCGGGCTCGGTGTCCCAGGCTCGACCTGCCGGGCTCGGTCTCCTGGGCTCGCGAGACCGAGCCCAGGAGGCCGGGCCCGATTCCGGCTCCGACTGCCCGGCCTCAAAGTCGGAGCCGGAGTTCGGGACCGAGACCGACCCGCTGTGTGGCCCCCCGGCACGGCTCTCTGAGCGGCGGATCGCCGGGGCGCGCCGGTCCAGGAGTCGCCCTAGTCCAGCAGCAGCTCGAGCACGCGATTCGTTTCGGAGAGATCCGCGAGGACGGCGTCCGCGCCAGCCTCCTCGAGCGCCACGCGATCGTACCTGCCCGTCGTGACGGCGACGGCGCGCACGCCGAGTGACACGCCGCACGTCACGTCGTAGGGCGTGTCTCCGATGATGACGATGTCCTTCCCCTGGAACTCGCGTTGGGTGAGTTCCTTGGCACGGCGCACGGCAATGGCCGGAAGCTGGTCGCGGCGCTCGTGGTCGGAGCCGAAGGCGCCGAATGGAAACCGTCCATCCAGCCCCACCGACCCCAGCTTCAATGCGGCGCCTTGCTCGACGTTCCCGGTCAGGAGGCCGACCACGGCATCCTGTGCGCGCGCTTCGAGTGCCGTGAGCACCTCACGCACCCCGGGCAGCAGTTCGGTCTGGTGTCCCGGCCGGGCAAGTTCGATGGCGAGCTCGCGCAGATAGCAGCGCCACAGAGCTTCGAGGCCCCGATCGATGGCTTCGTCGAGCAGACCGGCCTCCTTCAGCAGCTCACGTGCGATCTGCGGGTCCGTCTTGCCGTCGAAAGGGTGCGTGGCGATCGGGCCGGCCGTCCCGTACACCTCGAGGAGCGCCCTGTGGAAGGCCCGCTTGGCCGCACCGTTGGTGCTGAGCAGGGTGCCGTCGATGTCGAAGAGAATCAGTCGCTTCATCCGTCTGTTGCTTCAAGGTCGATGAAACGGCGTTCCCGATCGTATCTCGCCCGTCGTCGGGTCGCCATGCTTTAAACGTTCAAGTTAACGCCTCGGCCGCCGAAGGTCACCTCACCCCGACGTCACCGCCCGTTCGATGGCGTGCTCCAGGGCGTGAGCCGCGAGGACTCCGAGTGTGAGGAGGAGGGCGGGACTCGCCTCGTGGTGGACCGCCGAAGTCGAGACGGCGAAGGTGATGTCGCCGTCGAATGTGGTATGGACGGGAGAAATGCGGCGCGCCATCCCGTGCGAGGCCATGTGGGCCAGCGATTCCAGACCCGGCCGGTCCAGGGGCGCATCAGTGGCGATGACGGCTAGCGTCGTGTTCTGTCCCGGCTCGACGCCGGGCTCGAGCGGGCCACCGGCCGTGGCGAGGGCACCATCGCGAATCGCACGGGCGGTGTCGATGAACCGACCGTCTTCGTCACGGGCGCCGGCAACGATGCGGCCATCCTCGTCGAGGACGTCGCCAACGGCGTTCACGACGACGAGTGCGCCGACGGTGCATGCCGGCCCGGCGACCGACCAGGTGCCCACGCCACCGGGCATTGCGCCGGTCATACCGCGCAGCTTGCCCACGGTGGCGCCCGTGCCTGCGCCGACGCGGCCCTCGGCGATCACTCCGTCGGAGGCGGCGTCACAGGCGGCGCGACCCATGGCGGCGTCGGGTCGGCGATCCGCCGCGCCCACGCCCAGGTCGTAGATCACCGCCGCGGGCACGATCGGTACGCGCGCGGCACCGGTGTCGAATCCTGCACCGCGCTCTTCCAGCCACCGCATGACGCCGGAAGCCGCATCCAGGCCGTACGCCGAGCCACCGGTCAGGAGGATGGCATCGGCGCGAGGAACCAGGTGCCTGGGGGAGAGCGTCTCGAGCTCACGCGTACCCGTCGCGAGGCCACGTACATCGCACGCGGCACGGAACGGTCCCAGCACGACGGTACAGCCGGTAGCCGCCTCCGCATCGCCGGCGTGTCCGACGCGGATCCCGGGGACATCCGTGAGTCCCGGCATCACGCCACCCTGCGCCTCACAGTCCGGGGGAATTCGCCACGGGCCCGGGCATGGACCACGTCTCGAAACGCCTCGAGCAGGCGACGGTCCGGATCCGTAGCCGGCGCCGTCGCCTCGTGACGCTCCGGGTGCCACTGCACGCCGACGACCCAGGGAAAGTCAGGCGCCTCGACCGCCTCCACGGTGCCGTCCTCGGCCACGCCCACCACGTCCAGCCCCTCGCCCAGATCTTTGATGGCCTGGTGATGAAAGGAGTTGATGAGCAGCTCGTCGGCGCCGAAAATGCGCGCCAGCCGCGAGTCGCGGGCGAAACGTGCCAGATGCGTGCGCCGCTCCCACGTCTCCCGTTGCACGTGCTCGAGCCGGGTATCCGGACGCTGCGTCGCCAGATCCTGATAGAGCGTGCCCCCGAAGCAGACGTTCATGAGTTGGAGCCCGCGGCAGATGGCGAGGATGGGCAGCTCACGCTCGAGCGCCAGCTTGAGTGCGGCCATCTCGATGCGGTCCCGCTCGGGGTTCACCAGCCCGAGGCGGGGGATGGGATCCTCGCCGTAGAGTGCGGGATCGATGTCCTCACCACCGGTCAGCACCAGGCCATCGACCTGGTCGAAGAGAATGGGTAGGGAGCGGAACGAATGGACTGGCGTCACCAGGAGTGACGCCAGTCCAATGCGTTCAAGGACGCGGACGTAGATCGCGTAGAGCGCAATCTCGGGCCGCTGGTACGGCCCCGCTTCGGGAACGATGGTCGAGGTCACGGCGACGAGCGGTCTCATGACCCGACCCATACGTCAAAAGCGGTGCCGCTACTGCGCGGCGGTCGTCACGGCCGCACCTTGCACCACCTCCATCAGCAGCTCACCGACGCGATAGTTGTCGATCATGCCGCCGAAGCGCTCCGCACCCGGGCCACGGGCGAAGAGCGGGATCATCTGGCCGGTGTGGTAGTCGGTCGTGTAGTGGGCCACGATCTCGCCGTTCTCGTCCGTATGGATCGCCAGGCCACCCGTCTCGTGGTCGGCCACGACCACGATCAGCGTCTCCGGGTTCCGCTCCTGGTACTCCAGGGCGACGCCGATCGCACGATCATAGTCGAGCATCTCGGCGACCACCGCCTCGATCGGCTCGTTGGCGTGCCCGCGCCAGTCCGGTTGCGAACCCTCGACCATGAGGAAGAAGCCATCCCCGTTGCGGTCCAGGATCGAGAGCGCCGTGCGCGTCATCTCATCGAGAGTCGGCGTGCGGCCGTCGATCGCCCGCTCCATCCCATCCGCCGCAAAAAGACCGAGCAGCGCATCGACCGTGTCCGTGCTGAGTGCGCGAAGCTGATCCGCCGTCTCGATGTAGGTGTAGCGCTGCCGGAGCTCGGGGAGCAGGTTCGATGCATTCGCCGCACTCCCGTCGAAGAAGCGGCGCCCACCGCCCAGGAGGACCTCGATCTCCTTTGCCGCAATGTGACGAGCGATCTCCGACTGCATGCTCCGGCTCACCACGTGCGCCGCGAACGAAGCCGGCGTCGCATGCGTGATCGTCGACGTCGCCACGAGCCCCGTGGCCAGCCCAAGCTCCTCGGCAACCTCGAGCACCGTGCGCCGAGGCAGCGAATCCGGACCCACACCGATCGCGCCGTTGTACGTCCGCACGCCCGTCGCGTAGACCGTGGCACCCGCGGCGCTGTCCGTCACCCGACTCGACGAGCTCCGCGTGTCGACGAGGCCCATGACGTCGAACGCTTCAACGGCCAGGGCATCCGATGCGAACCGAGCGGCCGTCCAGTAGCTCGCCCCCACACCGTCGCCGATGAAGAGGATCACCCGCGTGGGCGCCGGATCGGCAGCCCGTGCCGCCTCGGGAGTGGCCGCGGGCGTCGGCGCCGGCGCCACTTCGGCCGAGGTTGAAGCACAGCCGGCGAGTGCACCGGCCAGAAGCGATACCATTACCGCGATCCGCATGTTGCCTCCTGAATTGATCCGCGCGAATCCGCAACTCGGCGCGACTTTTGCGCCTCGACCCCCGAAGTATGCCACCGAGCACGGGAGAATGGCCATGCCCGAGCGTGAAGAGTTCGCACCGGAAGAGCGCGACCCGGACTTCGAGTTCTACGATGTCGCCCCACCCGACATGCCCCCCTCGCCCGCCGGCGCCAACGTCGAGATCGGCGGCGAGGCCGCGGCATCACGCCGTCACGCGGGCATCCCCGACGACCTCGCCGATGAATCCACACACACCGTCGGAGAGGCGACGCCCGGCGCCGAGCCGATCCTCGGCTACGATGGCTTCGGGACCGAAGGCGTCCTCGACTGGATCGAGGAGGCCGACCCGGAGGTGCCGCAACTCCGTGCGATCCTCGACTACGAACGCTCCCACCTCGAGCGCGAGCCGATCATCGAAGAGTGCACCGAGCGGCTCCGCGCACTGGGAGATTCGACCCCAAGTTGAGCGACTGTCCCCAAGCTACACGAGATACGGCTGTTCCGGCAACCCGGGACGGCCGTTTCTCACGCTCGACTCGACGACGAGAGATCGCGAGCCCGATTGCACACGCCCTGCTTCAATGGCGTACGTGCCGGAATCTCCCAGGGGGACTGTTCGAAGCGTCAATGGTTTCGCGCAGGAGCGCAGGGGGAGAGTAAAGGGGGGATGGTGAGGAGTGCGGCTGTGTGAGATCGAACCTGGCCTCAATGCAGTTCGGCCCCTCCCGCCTCCCCGCCCAGGTACCGTTCGATCCGATCCAGCAACTCGCTCAGACGAAAAGGCTTCGGCATGACCTCGCCCGCGCCGCGCTGCCGGGCCTCCTCACGGACATCCACGTGCGGGTATGCCGTCACCATCATCACCGGCAGATGTGCCCAACGCTCATCTTCACGGATCCGGCGCAGCACCTCCAGCCCCGACATCCCCGGCATCATCACATCCAGCACCAGGAGATCCGGGCGCTCGGACTCCAGCAGCGTAAGCAGAGCCGGGCCGCTCGGCGCCGTGCGCACGGCATAGCCGCGCCCCTTGAGCGCGAGATCGATCCCCCGCAGGAGCGCGGGGTCATCGTCGGCGACGAAGATCGTCCTCTCGATCACGTCCATCATGACCCCCGCCGGCAGGGCAAAACCGACGCCACCGCGCGCCGCCCCAAAACCGCCCTTTTCTGCATCATTTTTCCGCAGGGCGGGCCGTGGGTGCGGCGCGCGTGTCCCAGGGTGGCCCGCTCACGCCTCGGAAAGGAGGCGGGCGAGACGGTCGGGGTCGATGTTGCCACCGGAAAGGACGGCGGCGGTGCGGCGGCCCGCAGCATCCCAGGCGCCGGAGAGGAGCGCGGCGACGGTGGCGGCGCCGGAGAACTCGACGACCACCTTGGAGGAGGTCGCGAGGCGTCGCGCGGCGTCGGCGACGGCATCGTCCTCGACGGTTACGACCTCATCGACGAGTTCACGTGCGTGCAGGAAGGTGAGCGTGCCCGGGCGGACCGGGAGCAGGCCGTCGGCGATGC
>CALKIP010000114.1 GCA_937995995.1 uncultured bacterium | reverse complement strand
ACCCTTCATGAAACGCCTTTCCCCTCCCTATCTATGGACTCTCCATCGAGTTGAGCGATTCCGCCGCTCCTTCCCCACGTTCGAGGGCCCGCCGATTGTACCGCGTCCTTTCCGAAAAGCCAACCTCCCTTCACCGCCGATGCGAAGGGATGATGTGGCCACGCGCGTGACTTCACGACCTGCGGAAGCCATCTCGTCTGTACCGGAGCGGCCTACGCCCGGCGCCGAACCGGCCCATCGGCGTCGCCTCCGCCGGTCTCGTCCTCGTCGTCGGGGGTCGGCGGGCGCCGGGGATCGGGCATCATCCAGCCGTCGTCGCCTTCGACGACCGTCTCGGGCTCGGCCTGGACCACGCTCCCCTGCACGGGCTCGACCGCGCTCTCTCGCTCGGGCTCGCGCAGGAACCCGGCGGCCACGGCCGAGGCGATGGACAGGGCGGCGAAGACGAGGAGCGCGGGCGCGAAGGAGCCCGATTCCCCGATGAGGATCGCGGCGAGCGGTGGTCCGATCGCCGTCGCGCCGTTCCTCCCCGCATTGACCACGCCCTTCACCGCACCGAGTGCCTCGATCCCGAAGTAGCTGGGCCAAACCATCGTATTGGCAGCCTTCGCGGCGCCGTTCGCGATTCCGAGGATACCTCCGTAGAGAACCGCACCGACCACGGGCGCGAAGAGCGGCGCCAGCCCCGCTACGCCGAAGGAGAGAGCCATGAGCACGAGGGATGCACTCACGCCGAAGCGGCTCGGCACCCGTTCCATGACCAGCCCCATCACGTACGTCATCACGACGCCACCGATTGCGAACACCATGAACGAGGTCGGCACCAGCGACGCGCCCCAGCCCTGTGCCTCGAAGAGAGCGACCTGGTGGAAGATGACCGCCGTCACCACCATCGGCGGCACGGAGACGCACACCAGCATCCACCAGAACACGGGAGTGCGTAGTGCTTGGCCGAGTGTGTACGACGTCTCATCGACGCCGTCCGCGTCCGCTCCTCTCGCCGCTGCGCTCGCCGCATCCTCCGACCATCCATCCAGCGGCCCGTCCTCATCGGCGCGCTCCCGCGACAGCCAGGCGATGAGTGGTGTGAAGACGAGGAGATAGAGGGCTGCGAAGGCGACGAGCGATCCTCTCCACCCCAGTCGATCGATCAGCGTCAGGATCGTCCCCGGGAAGACCACCTCACCGAAGGCGTAGCCGAGACTCACCATGGCGAGGGCCCTGCCGCGGTAGCGACGGAACCAGCGCACCGTCACGGTCGTCGTGCCGAGCCCGATCGCCCCCTGCCCCAGCAGTCGCAGCGCGAAGAACGCCGCGCCGAGGGCAAACGCACTCTCCACTCGAGAGAAAAGGAGAAGCACCACGCCCAGGAGCGCGAGGACGCTGCTCAGGTACCGGCGCCCCGTGGTCCGGTCCGCCCAGCCGCCAACCACCGGCAGGCACGTTGCCGCAAGGAGCGTGGCCGTCGCAAAAAGCGAGGACAGTTCCAGACGGCTGAGGCCGAGTTCGGTGATCAGCGACTCGAGATAGAGCGAGAGTGCGAACGATTGGCCGGGCGACGACAGCATCGAGCAGAGGAAGCCGACACCCACGATCACCCAGCCGTAGAATCCCGGGTTCGGAAACACCCGTGCCCGGAAGGAAGCTGCAGACTTCATCGATTGCACCAGACGGGGATTCGAATCTTGCGACCGCCCACGGCGACACCGGTGGAGCCGTTCATTCCTGGGACCAAGGGGCGAGCGCGAGCACGGGGGCGTGGGGAAAGCACGCCCTCGCGCCGGTGATCGCCCCACCCACGGCGTGATGGCGGAGCGCGCCGACCCGAGTGACAGAACTGCACGCACCGCACCGCGGTCACGCTACGTGGTCCGGCCGGCGGGGAAAGCTGATGGCGTTTGCGGTTCAGGCGGCGGCTCGTGATCCGATCTCGTGATCCGATCTCGTGGAGAGTGCGCGTGCATTGCGCGCGGCTCGGGGCTTGCAGCCCACCGGCAGATGTTTCCGCGCGTCGTGCGGAAACGTCGAAAGCTCTGGACACGAAAGGACCCGAAATGAGGGCACAGATGCAGGGTAGCGTGCTCCGGCGACCGGTGGCCGGAGTGGGTTTTCGGGCGACGAGAGATACGTTCCGGTGGAGGACGGTCGGCGCGGTGGCGATCCTAATACTCGGCGTCCCGGGCTGCATCGGGAGCGATTTCACGAGCCCGAGCCCGGTGTCGATCGAGGACACCAAGTTTGCTCCGCAGTTGAACATCGATCTGAGCGCCATGCACCGAACCGACGAGGGCGTCTATTATCAGGACCTCGTCATGGGCCACGGCGCGGAGCTGGAGCCGGGCGACTCGATCGCCTTCCACTACACCGTCTGGCTGGCGGACGGCACACAGGTCGAAACGAGTACGGGGGGCGACCCGGCCTCGGTCCGGGTCGGCGTGGGGCGTCTGCTCGTCGGCCTTGAGGTGGGGGTGCCGGGGATCCGCGAAGGCGGCAAGCGCAAGATCATCGTTCCCTACGACCTGGCGTACGGCAGCTTCAGCGTGGGCATCGTCCCGCCGTACGCGAACCTCGTCTTCGATCTGGAGCTCGTGGGAATTCACGGAGAGGGGGCCATAGCCATCGATTAGCGCACTTCCGGCACGCGCACCATCATCCGACCGTCGCCGAACGCATGCCACCATGTCACAGGTTGAGCGTGCGCCACCGCCTGGCTGCACGTGGTGGCCAACCGGAGACAGGCAGTGTATACATGGGGCGGTGATGAACGAAGCTACGTAGCGGTGTTGCGGTACCGGAAGGAAGATGGTCCAGCAGTTCGCACAGCAGACCGATGATGTACATGCGCGGTCGGAGCCCACATCACCGCGCGCGACTGCAGGGGGCCCGCCGGCCGAAAACGGTGGCAATGGTGCGGGCCGACGTGAAAGCACGCGGCGGCTCCCCTCACATATCGAGTTGTTCGGCTTCGCCTCGACGCCCGCGCGACTGGAGGTGGTTCAGCGAAGCCGACTGGAACGCCGGGTCCGGGCGGTCCTGGCCCTTCTGGGCTGCTGGGCGCTCATCCCGGTGGTCGGCATCATCCCGCCTCACATCGAATGGGCGGCGACGGCGTTCATCGGTGGGATCTTCCTGGCCCGGCGGTACTGGCGAGCGGAATTCGTGGCGGTGAGCTTCGAGGGCGCGTGCCCCCGCTGCGCCTCACCGCTCGCCATGAAGCCTGGCACCCTGGTCAGCGTGCCCCACACCATCACCTGCTACGAATGCCACAGCGAGCCGTGGCTGGAGCTGGGCGACGTGCCCAGAAAGACTGTGCGGAGCGCGGCCCAGCCCTCCGGCCCTACCGGTGCAGCTCCGGTGAGTCGGCGGCCAATACCGTGACGATCTGCCCGTCCCGGACCATTCCGACGGCGACATCCTTTCCGATCGCATCTCCGGCCTCGTCGAAGCGGATCGTGCCCGTCACGCCTTCGAAGGCGGGGTGCACGGTGCCAATGCCTGCGACGTAGTCGCGGAGCGCGCGGCGATCGGTGCCTGCCTCGCGGATCGCTCGGGCAAGGAGCTTGACGGTGTCGTACGCGTGGGCGGAGCCATCCCGAGGCGCTTGCCCGAAGCGCTCGCTATAGCGCCGTACGAACTCGCGAGCCTCGTCCGTCGGCCGGTCCGGGAGGAATCCGGCGGTCACGTAGGTTCCCTCTCCGACGGGCCCTGCCTGTGCCATCCCGATCAGGCCATCGGTGCCCAGGACGGGGCCCCTGTACCCGAGGGCGCGTGCGGTACGGACGATCTCCGGCACCTCGTCGCCAACGCCGACGATGACGAGTGCATCCATCCCGGCGCGGATCGCGCGCTCGAGATAGGCGTCGATCTCGACGCCATCCTCCAGGAGCGATGGAAGGTAGGGGCTGCGACCGACGATGGTGCCGCCCAGCTCCTCGAAGGCGGGGGCGAAGGCGGTAAGCACGCCCCGTCCATACGCATCGTTCACGTACAGGATCGCCGCGCGATCCAGCTCGAGGTGTTCGTAGGCCCAGTCCGCGAGCGTGTTGCTTTGGTGCAGATCGCTCGGGCAGACGCGGAAGACCCACTCCGACGCCCCCGAGAGCTCGGGGCTCGTCGCGCCCGGCGAGATGGCGAGCAGCCCGTCGTAGCGCTCAGCGGCGGCGACCGTTGCACCCGAGGTCAGGTGTCCGACGACGGCGACGACATCGCTCTCGTCACGAAATTCCGCCGCGACTTCGATCGCCCGTGCCGCGTCCATGCGGTCGTCACGCACGTCGAGCTCGAGCATCCGACCGTCGATCCCGCCGCCCTGGTTGATCTCCTCGACGGCGAGGAGAGCGCCCTGGTACATTCCATCGCCCGCCGTGGTGCCGATCGGCGCGGCGAGGCCGAGTCGAATCGCGTCGTTCGACTCCGCTGCACACCCCCCGAGGGCGAGAGTCAGGAGGAGAGGACCGAGTACCGCTCTCCGTCGACCGTGACGTCGGTGCGTTCCGGCCGCGCCGTGCTTCGATTGCTCGAACGGCCGCCACTGCTCCGTCATGGTTGTGGTGACGACGTTTGAAGTGGACATCTTCATCCATGCTCCGGTGATTGCGACTCGGGGGAGAGGAGGCGGGTAGAGAAAATTACGCGCGCGGAGCGGGTGGTTCAATACCGCTGCGTAGCCTGGATACATGCGACGGGTCGACCACGACCCCGTGCGCTACACGGCCGACGGCTCACAGACGGATGCGCCGGAGCAGCTGTGCGTTCAACGCGACGATCACGGTGCTCGCCGACATGAGGATCGCACCCACGGCGGGGTGGAGCACGATTCCCTGCCCCACGAGCACGCCCGCGGCGACCGGGATCGCGACGATGTTGTAGCCCGCGGCCCACCAGAGGTTCTGCACCATCTTGCGGTAGGTGGCCTTGCTGAGCTCGACGATGCGCGGCACATCGCGTGGGTCGCTCCGGACGAGGACGACGTCGCCCGCCTCGACGGCCACGTCGGTGCCCGCGCCGATCGCGACCCCGACATCGGCGGTGACGAGCGCCGGCGCGTCGTTCACGCCGTCACCGACCATCGCCACTCGCTTCCCCTCCCCTTTCAGTTCGCGGATCTTCTCCACCTTCTGGTCCGGGAGCACCTCGGCGTAGACGACGTCGATCCCGAGCTCCGCCGCGACCGCCTCTGCCACCGGCCTGGCATCTCCGGTCAGCATCACCACCTCGATCTCCGCCTCGTGCAGCCGGCGCACCGCCTCGTACGATTCCGGCCGGATCGGGTCGGCAACGGCGAACGCCGCGATCGCCCGGCGGCCTTCGACGAGCACGACGGCCGCCTGTCCTCGCCCCGCAGCGCGGTCAACCGCCGCCTGAAGCTCGTCGGGCAACTCCACCTGGAGCCGGCGCAGCATGGCCGGCCCGCCCATATGCAGCGTGCGTCCGTCGACGACGGCACGCACCCCGTGCCCGGGTATCGCCTCGAAGTCGCGTGAGGCGGGGATCTCCAGCCCCCGCTCCTCCGCGCTCCGCACGATGCCCTGGGCAATCGAGTGCTCGCTGTCGTGCTCCACCGCAGCCGCGAGGCGGAGCGCGTCATCCGGCCCGAAATCGTCACCCGCGACGACGTCGACGACGCGGAACTCCCCCCGGGTCAGCGTCCCGGTCTTGTCGAAGACGACGGCGTCGAGGTCGCGCGCCTCCTCGAGTCCTCGCCGGTCTCGCACCAGCAGTCCGTTCCGTGCACCGAGCGTGGTCGAGATCGCCACCACCAGCGGGATCGCGAGCCCGAGTGCGTGCGGACAGGCGATCACGAGGACCGTGACCACCCGCTCGATGGTGTACGCGCCCGGCGCACCGAGCGCCAGCCATGCGGCGAGGGTGAGGACGCCGGCTCCGATGGCGACGATGGTGAGCCAGAACGCCGCGCGGTCGGCCAGCGCCTGCGCCCTCGAGCGCGAGGTCTGCGCCTCGGAGACCAGACGCATGATCCCGGCGAGTGCCGTCGCCTCGCCGGTCTTCACGACCTCGACGCGCAACGAGCCCGAGCCATTGACCGTGCCGGCCACGACGTCGCCTCCCGGCTCCTTTTCCACCGGCTGAGACTCGCCCGTGATCATCGACTCGTTGACCGCGCTCCGCCCCTCGCGGACCACTCCGTCGGCGGGGATGCTCGCGCCGGGGCGGACCAGGACAACGTCGCCCTCACGGAGCGCGTCCACGGGCACCTCCTCCGTTCGCCCGTCCACGATACGCGTGGCCGTGGACGGCAGCAGCTTCGCCAGCTCCCGTAGCGCGCCGCCGGCCTGCTGGATCGAGCGCATTTCCATCCAGTGTCCGAGGAGCATGACGGTTACGAGGGTGGCCAGCTCCCACCAGAGCGCCATCCCGCGGAAACCGAAGGTCACGGCCACGCTGAAGAGGAAGGCGACGAGGATCGCGAGCGAGATCAGCGTCATCATCCCCGGCAGCCGGTCCCTCAGCTCCTGCACGGCGCCTTGGAGGAAGACCCGCCCGCCGTAGACGAAGACCGCGGTGCCGAAGATGGCCGGGATCCAGTCGGACCCCGGAAAACGCGGCGCCGTGTAGCCGAACCACCCCTGCAGCAGGTCGCTCCAGATCAGCGTAGGGATGGTGAGGAGGAGAGAGATCCAGAAGCGGTCGCGAAACATCGCGACGCCGTGGCCGGCGTGGGCATCGTGACCCTCGTGGGCATCGTGACCCGCGTGAGCATCGTGGCCGGCGTGGGCTACGTGGTGCTCGTGCGCCCCGTGAGCCGCGTGCGCCTCGTGTGATGCGTGCGCCTTATGAGCCGCGTTCCTCGCCTGCTCCTCGCGCCCGTCTTCGGCCGGTCCGGACGGACGTGAGCGCGAGAGCTCCCGACCGGGAAGGTGCCCGGCAGGGTGCGGGAGTTCGGGGTGCTCCGGATAGCCGGGCTCGGCGGGCGGCTCGACGTTCCCGGCTGCACTGTGATCCGGGGCGGGGTGATGAGTACCGTGGCCGTCGAGGCCGTCGTCACGCCGGCGAGGCCGAGATCGGTGATCGTGCATGAGTGCCGCCTGGTTCGAGGATCGCGTTCCGAGCCTGCTGTGACGGACCGCACCGCCGGCCGGGCCCGACTCCGATCTGGGGCAAGGCGCGTCGTTGATATCGCAGTAGTCCGTTTCGATGGGGCTGCCCGCGGTTTCGACGAGTGGAGCCGCGGTCCAGATACGCTACGGTCCGAGCGCGTCGCGGTCAGTGCAGTGCACCTCTGGCGAAGCGTGTGGCCGCGTGCGTGGCCACTCACGCCGAGCGAAGCTTCGAGTCCCTCCGCCTTGTCTCCGTCTCCCGTCCCCTTGCCGCGGTGGTGTGCCTTCCGGGGCCGGAGCGGGCGTACGCCACAAGCGCCGTGAGCGGCAGGAGCGTGCCGACCGCACACACGCCGAGCCATCCTACCATCTCCCACGCCCACGAGGCGAGCGCGGTGCCGAGCGAGCCGCCGGCGAAGTAGCTGAACATGTAGAGCGTGTGCAGCCGGTTCCGCGCCTCGGGCATGAGGGCGTGCACGCGCGCCTGGTTGGCAATATGCGCGGCCTGCACGCCGAGATCGAGAGCCAGGACGCCGATGATCAGCCCCCAGAGGCTCGAGCCGAAGAGAGCCATGAAGGCGAACGAGAGTGCGGTCAAGAGCACCGCGCCAGCACCGAGG
Organism: uncultured bacterium; assembly: GCA_937995995.1. GTDB lineage: Bacteria > Gemmatimonadota > Gemmatimonadetes > Longimicrobiales > RSA9 > CALBZE01. Next base: position 4,410 of record CALKIP010000114.1, on the reverse strand, counting down.
CGGCGCGGATCGTGACGATCGGCCAGGCGGCCGGAGTAGACGGCGGCCAATGCGCCTGCCGCACCCACCAGGCCGAAGAGCCCGACGACGTCGCTGCTGTAGCCGAAGGGCGGCCCCTCGAGGTGGAACGTCAGCGTGACCCAGAAGGCAGTGAAGGAGCCGAAGGTGGTCGCGCCGAAGAGGCACGCCTCGCGCAGCGTCGGCAGTTCACTGAAGAGCCGCGCCATCGAGCCGAGCAGCTCGGTGTAGCGCGGGCCCGGGCGCGGCGGATCGACGGGGAGCCGCCGGGCAAGGACGACACTGAGCCCGGTCGTGACCGCCGCCGCGATCCAGAACATCGCGCGCCAGCCCAGGTGCGCGCCGACGAAGCCGCTCACCGTCCGGGCGAGCAGGATCCCCATGAGCAGCCCACTCATCACCGTGCCCACCACGCGGCCACGCTCGGCGGGCCGGGCGAGTGCGGCCGCGAGTGCGACGAGCGTGTGGGTCGACATGCTCGAGAGCCCGAGCACGAGACTCGCCACGCAAAGCCAGGTGAGACTTGGCGAAACGGCGATACCGACGAGCCCTACGGCCGAGGCCACGAGCCCGGCGACGGCCAGGAGGCGGCGGTCGCGCGTGTCGCCGATCGGCAGAAAGAAGAGGATACCGACCGCCTGACCGAGCTGGCTCAACGTCGCGGCGATGCCGACCTGGCCCTCGCCCACGCCGAGCGAGCGAGCCACCTCGCCAAGAAGAGGCTGGATGTAGTAGAGGTTGCCTACGATCAGCCCGACGGCCACCGCCATGAGGAGGACCAGCGAACGGCTGATCCCCACCGGCGCCTGCTCCGAGTGCGCCGCCTGCTTCGAATACATCCGAACGTATCCCTTCAACGAATCGGCCGCGACTGCGCCGCGGCCGATTCGACGTGAGTCTTGCCTCCTCGCGATCCGGCTCGCGGACGCGGGTCCGGTGTTGATACCCCGAAGGCAGGGCGAAGTCAAGGAATACGGGATCCCTCCACCTCGCGCCCAACGGCAGGGACAGTTGAAACCTGTACGGCCGGACGACCGATGAGCGGAGGGCCCGCCTGTCCCGGTCGGCGGACCGATGCACCGCGAGCGCTGACCGCCTCAAGCCGGCTGTCCCGCCTGAACGATAGGGATCGAGAAATGGAAGGCCGCGCCTTTTCCGGACTCGCTCTCGGCCCAGATCCGGCCGCCGTGCGCCTCGACCACATCACGGGCGATGGAGAGCCCCAAACCCGCGCCGGTTCTTCCGGAGTCGCCGGATTTGTGGGACTTCCAAAAACGATCGAAGATGCGCGGCAGGTCCTCGGGCGCGATACCGGGCCCGGTATCCGAGACGGTGTAGACGATCGCTCCATCCTCGATGCGTGCCGCCATGGTGACCGTTCCACCGGCCGGCGTGAACTTGATCGCATTGCCGACCAGGTTGGAGACGACCTGGAGGATGCGCGAACGATCGACACTGATACGCGGGAGCCCTTCGGGCACACGCAGCACGATACGGATCCCCCGCTCCGCCGCGATCGGCTCGAGCATTTCAAGCCCCTCGCGGACCAGGGCGGCCGTATCCTGGGGCGCGGGCCGGAGCGCAAGACGGCCGCCCTCGGCGGTGGCCACATCGAGCAGGTCCTGGATCAGCCGGTTCATCTGGTGGGTGAGCTTGCGGATCACGTCAATGCGGCCCCGCACACGGGGGTCCAGGTCACTGTCCTCCTGATCGAGGATCAGCGCCGCACTCATGAGAATGGTGTTGAGTGGGTTGCGCAGGTCGTGCGTGACGGTGGCCAGGACCCGGTCCCTGGCGGCAGTCGCGGCTTCGGCGGCGTGCCTCGCCGCCTGCTCACGAGCCAGCGTACGGTGGAGCGTCTGCTTGCTCTCCTCTAGTGCGCGGTTCGTCTCGATCAATTCCTCGTAGCTCGAGAGGAAGAAGTCGAGGATCTGCTCGCGCCGTGCTCGAATCGTGAAGCTCTCGCCCAGGAAGCGGAGCGCTACGCCTCCCTCGGAGGTCTGTTCACGACGCGCCGCGTGATCACCCAGGATCTGTTCAATCCGCGAGATCAGGCGGCCCGGTTCGTACGGCTTGGTCAGGTAGTTGTCTGCGCCGCTCTCCAGCCCGCGCACGATGTCGACCGGATCGCCCAGACTGGTCAGGAGGACGACCGGGGGTGTGCCGAACGCGTCGGGATCGTCCTTGATACGACGGCAGAGTTCATAGCCGCTCATCCCGGGCATGAGGATGTCACTCAGGATCAGGCCGAACCGCACGGCCCGGGCGCGTCGCAGCGCCTCGTCGCCACTCTCCACGAGATCGACCTCGTAACCGTGACGGACGAGCAGGGCATGAAGCGCCTTCGCCTGGGTTCGACTGTCCTCGACGACCAGTATGCGTCTGTTCACCGCGCATCTACCGAGACGAGGTCCACGAGCTTCGGCCCGATCTCGTCGAGGGGCAGGATCCTGTCCACCACGCCGAGGCGAACCGCTTCCTGAGCCATTCCGTAGACGACCGATGAATCCATGTCCTGCACGATCACTCGCCCACCCGCGGCGTAGAGGGCGCGCAGCCCTTCCGCACCATCGCTGCCCATCCCCGTCAGCACGATGCCGGCGGCCGATGCGCCCGCGACACGGGCGACGGAGGCGAAGAGGTGCGTGGCCGAGGGACGGAACCCGCCGACCGGTGGCGCATTGGCAAGCTCGACACGATGTCCGTCGGTCATGCCGAGGTGGCGATCGTCCGGTGCGACGTAGACGGTGCGCGCCGCGAGCCTCTCACCATCCTGGGCGACCTTCACGCGCAGCCGGGTCTCCCGATCCAGCCATTCGGCAAACCCCCTCACGAAACCGCGCGAGATATGCTGCACGACCAGGATCGGCGCGGCGAAATCGGCCGGCAGCCCGTTCAGGATCGCGCGCAGCGCCGCCGGCCCGCCCGTCGACGCGGCGATGGCGATGACCTCCACAGGTGCCGGGGGCTCAGTCGTGCGCACCGGCGGCTGCTTCGAGGCCATCCGACCCCGGTCCCAGCGCCGCACGACCTTCACCTGAGCCATCGCCTTGGCCATGGTGACGAGTTGTTCGCACTGCTCATGAAACCCTTCCGCCCCAGGCGACTCGGGCTTGGGCAGCACATGCAGCGCTCCCGCCTGCGTGGCGCTGAGCGAGAGCTCGAGCTGATGCTGGTTCGCCGAGGCCGACACGATCAGGATCGGAGTCGGCGAGTGGACCATGATCTGCCGGGTCGCTTCCAGGCCGTCCAGCACCGGCATGTTGATGTCCATGACGACGAGGTCGGGCGCGAGTTCCACTACCTGCTCGACGGCCTCGGCGCCATTGGCCGCCTCCGCGACGACCGAAAGTTCCGGGTCCGATTCGAGCACCTCCACGAGAAACTGCCGGAAGGTGGCCGAATCCTCCGCGACTACGGTTCGTATCATGAATCGATTCCGTCACTCCAGCAGCTGGCGGATCGTGTCCAGAAGCGTGTCCTGGTCGAAGCTCGACTTGGCCAGGTAGGCGTCCGCTCCGGCCTCGAGCCCGCGCGCTCGACCCTCCGCGGACTCGAGGGCCGTGACCAGGACGACGGACACGTCGCGCAGCCGCTTGGAGGCACGGATCGCCTCACAGAGCCCGAAGCCATCCAGGCGCGGCATCTCGACGTCGGCGACGACGAGGTCGACCGTCTCCTCCTGCAACACCTGCCACGCCGCCTCGCCGTCGACCGCGGTGAGCACGTCGTAGCCGGCCGCCTCGAGGATGCTCTGCTCCAACGTGCGCGTCGTGATCGAGTCGTCGACCACGAGGATGCGGCGGCGCACCGGCGCACCCGTGTCGGTCGCCTCCTCGGCGACTTCGACCGGACCACCCTGTGCCAGACCCGCTGCGATGACGCCCCCCGGATTGACGACCAGCGCAGCCTGGCCGGTCGGCAACAGCGCACCGCCGCTGATGTGGGGGAGCGAGATGCGGCTGCGCTCCAGCGGCCGGAAGACCAGTTCCTGCTCGGCGATCAGTTCCTCGACGGCCACGGCCAGGCGGTTCTCGCCGGCCTGCAGCACGACGACGGGCACCTTCCCACGGATCGGCCGTGTGGCGAGAGGCGGGCCGAGGATCGCCGCGAGGGACCCGAACGCGATCGGCTCGTCGCCACCGGCAAGGACCGGCCGCCCCTCGGTGGAGCGGATCTCGCCGGCTTCGATGCGTCGCAGCCGCTCGACGTGCGAGGTCGGGATGGCGAAGATGTAGGAGCCCGCGCCCACGAGGAGCGCCCGGATCCGGGCGGGGGTCGGGGGGCACTCCAGAACGAACGTCGTCCCTTGTCCGGCAGTCCAGTGGACGTCCACGCTTCCGCCGATCCTCTCCAGGGTGGCGCGAACCACGTTGAGGCCTACACCGCGTC
>CALKIP010000113.1 GCA_937995995.1 uncultured bacterium | reverse complement strand
ACTGACGCCCCGAATCCTACCGCTCCACCGTGAGCCCCGTCACAAGCACATCCGTGTTGTGCCCGAAGCGCAGGCCGTACGCCCCGTCGGTCGAGTCGAGTCGTCCCTCGCCGATGAGCTCGGCGCGGTCAATGCGAGCGACGACGGTGCCGTTGATCTCGCAGGTGACTTCATCGCCGCGGACAGAGAGGGCGATCTCCTGCGTGACGGATTGCCCCAGACCGGAGGCGCGGTTCACGGCGTCGTGCTCCTCAGGGCGCCGGCCGTTGAGCTGGAACGGCTCGGGACCGAAGCCGCGCATGATGAAGCGCCCGTTGCCGTAGGCCGAGCAGTAGAGCAGCGTCTGTAGCTCGGTGCCCATCTCGTTGCCCGCGATGACGATCCCGTAGGGGTGCGGGTGGTTGTTGAGCGCCATGTACTCGGGCTCGGTGAAGGTCGCACGGACGGTGTAGTCGCCGGTCAGCCGCTCGTCCGTGCGCCAGTAGGTCGACGCCGGCCCGGTCGTGACGCGCAGCCCCGCGCCCTCGGCGACGAAGCTCGCATCGTCGATCGTCATCCCGTTCGCCGCGGCCGCGGCGTCGACCACGCCCATCCAGCCGTCGACCGCGATCCCGCCGCTCGCGACCGCGCGGTCGGCATCCTGGGCGAGGAGCGTGCTGGTCGCGGTCAGCGCCAGCGTCGCCGTGAGTGCCATGGTGAGGGGCGTCGTGATGCCGAATTTGATTCGCATCCTGTCACCTCCGGTAAAGGGTTGGGTGGCACACGTTACACCCGTCGTGCACGCATTGCCAGGCCGTTGCAGAGGGGGGGAATGATGATCCGCTCGACTCAGTTCGCCGTCGTGGACGCGCGGGCGTGCGCCCGCAGGGAATCTGGCGATAGGACGCGACCGGCCTTGATGACGTGCCGGATCCGCCGTGTTGCGTGGATGTCGACCGACGGATCGCCATCCACGACGAGCAAATCGGCCACCTTCTGCGCCGCGATCACGCCGCGCTCCGGCCGACCGAGCGTACGGGCCGCTTCACCCGTCGCGGCATGGATCGCCTGCAGCGGCGAGAGTCCCGCCTCGACGAGGAGTTCGAGTTCACGGTGCAGCCCGCCGCCTGGCAGCACAAGCGGGCCGGCGGGCGTGTCGGTGCCTGCGCCGATGCGGCCGCCGAGTTCGGCGACGCGCCGCACCAGTGCGGCAGCCAGCCGGTAGTCCGCGGCCGCACGTACCCGCGCCTCCCGGCTCAGACTCGCGTGCATCGTGCGCCACCACTCGATCATGTCTGGCGGTGTCTCGGAGGCGAGTGGGACTCCCTCGATCGAGGGGGGCGTCTCACTCGCGAAACTGTGCGTCAGGCCGAGCGTGGGCACGAGCACGACGTCGTACGCGACGAGTGCGCGCGCGAGTGAATCGACCAGAGCGGCATCGAGCGGGTCGCGAGCGGGGTCGCCGCCCAGACGGCGGAAGGCGAGCGCGAATCCGCTCGCGTGCTCGATGCTCGTAACCCCGGCCTCGATCGCCTCGAGTGCGTCGACTTCACTGACCGTGAGGCCGCGCCCGACCTGCAGCCCCAAGTCGGTCGCGACCGGCAGGCCGTGCTCACGAGCCCGTCGCGTCGCTGCGTGGAACGCCTCCGTGGAAATCTGCTGGTAGAGTTTGATGACATCCACGCCCCGCGCCACGAGCGAGTCGACGGCGGCTCTGCCGTCGTCGGCGCTCCGCACGCGCAGCGCGGTCTGCCCGAGCACACTCCCCTCTCCATCGATCGCGGGGCCGGACCAGAAGAGTCGCGCGCGCCCCGGTCCGTCGCGCCCCATGCCTTCGAGCATCTCGAAGTTGTTGCTCGCATCCCGTACCGAAGTGACGCCGGCGGCGAGGAAAAAGGATAGGTAATGTGGCCGCACGTGGGCGTGGAGGTCGATCAGGCCGGGCAGGATCGTGCCGCTCTCGACATCGATCACTCGCGCGCCGCGCGGCACGTCGCACGCCGCGCGTGGCCCCGCACAGCGGACGCTCTCGCCATCGACCACGACGATGCCGTCGGCAATCGGCTCTGCCCCGGTGCCGTCGATCACCCTGCCCGTCAGCACGAGCACGTCCGACGCTTCCGCGGAAGCGGCGTGCGGAGTGGATTCAACAGAAGCACATGCGGTGAGGAAAAGCCCGATGCCGCACAGCCAACGGATCACTGCGTTCCGCCCTGTAATCCTCAACCCTTCCTCCTCCAGCACGCCGAACAAGGCCATTTTGGAAAATGAAACGGTCTCGTCGAGCACGGATTGGTCGTGGGAGTCCTCGACGATGCCATAGGCGCCCAACCTTCGAATTGCCGAACGGACTCGTCGGGTCTACGCCCACACGGCCGATTCCAGCCGGTCGAGCGGGGTCGTGCCGGTCAGGCGGACGCGAAGGTGCGCGCTTGCGGCGCGGCTGTCAACGGAGGTCGGAGTCACGGTTCGGGTGAGGGGATTCCGGCGAGCCCGGCGGATTCCTCAGATCGAAAGCTCCGCCGCCAGGAAGTCCCGCGTTCCCGAGGGACCGCTCATCCGCAGCCACAGCGGGCCCTCGGCGGGCGTGACGGTGAGTTCGAACGTCAGGAATGGACAGCACTTCCTCTCATTGGCAACGAAGCGCGCAACGGCCTCGAGGTCTCGAGCTTCGAATCGAAAGGCAAAGCCCTCCGGCAACTCCTCGACTTCCTGTACGGCTTCTCCGAACAGATGCGCGATCAGGTCGCTGTGGGCGGTGCGCGCCTCGGCCGGGATCGCGTCCGTCACGCACACCAGCGGCGAGGCCTCTCTACGATCAGCGTTCATGACCAAGCTCCTCGGTAACCAGGACGGTTGTGTGGTCTCACCAGACGCTACAACTTCGAGTCGACTCTAGGTCAAGGGAGAGCGATGGAGGAGTTGACCATTGGCGAGGTGGCGCGCCGGACAGGGGTACAGCGCTTCAGCGCTTGGCTACTATGAAGCGGAAGGCATCCTTCCCGCGCCTCGGCGGCTGTTACGGCCGAGGAAAGCAGTGCTTGAGAACGAACAAGGGGGCGGTGCCGAGTAGCACCGCCCCCTTGCCGTGTTCTGTCGTCACGCTCGCGTGACGTTGGAAGAGTCGGGACGGCCGGATTTGAACCGGCGACCCCTGCAACCCCATTGCAGTGCGCTACCGGACTGCGCCACGTCCCGAGAACCTGTAATCTAACGTCACTCGACGGTCCGTTCAACCCTTCGGACGCCAGTCCGAGGCCGTCGTGGTAGTACCGCAGCCCGACCCCGGACTGCACGCTTTCCAGCCGCCGGCCCGACTCTGCTCTGGCGCCGATCGGGCGCCGTATGGGGAACACGCCTTGCACACCACCGGATGCCAGGGCGTTTTCTCCAGCATGAGCGGTGAAGTATGCAGAGATACGAGCATTTGAAGGGCTCCGATGAGGTGCGTGGGGCACTCGTCGAGCTCGTGCGCGTCGGGCACCGGTCCATAGTCGCATATCGGGCGGCGGAGCGTATGACGACGGACCATCGGGTGCAGACGGCATTGGCGCAGCTTCGCCGGGACCATCGGCGGCATGTCCACGAGTTGAGGGAGATCCTGGCGGTGGTGGGCGCAAAGGTGGTCGCGCCAGATGGTGGGGAGGCGCCCGAAGTCGTCGCCGAGGTGAGAGGGGTACGCGATCCCGTTGCCGAGGTGGGCGTTCGGGACGACGTGTCGATCACGGAGGCGGTGGAATCGTTGATGCGGGCGGAGGCTGAGTTGCGCGACACGTACGCGAGGCACGTGGGGCGGAGCTACCCGGAGCCGCTCCGATCGGCGCTGACGAGGCA
>CALKIP010000112.1 GCA_937995995.1 uncultured bacterium | reverse complement strand
TCTCGCAGATCACGCCGACCGGCGGCAGCCCAGCCAGCCGCGCCAGGTCCACCGATGCCTCGGTCTGACCGACGCGGCGCAGGACGCCGCCGGGCACGGCCCGGAGCGGAAAGATGTGACCGGGCCGCCGCAGGTCGCGCGGCCGCGTCGCGGGATCGACCAGCAGCTCGATCGTGCGGGCGCGGTCTGCGGCACTGATTCCCGTCGTCACGCCGAAACGCGGGTGTGCGTCCACGGAGACGGTGAACGCCGTGCCGAAGCTGTCCTGGTTGTTCTCGGTCATGAGCGGCAGGTCCAGCTCTTCGGCCCGTTCCGGCGTCAGCGCCACGCAGATCAATCCCCGGCCGTGCGTGGCCATGAAGTTGACCAGCTCCGGCGTGATCTTCGACGCCGCACACACCAGGTCGCCCTCGTTCTCGCGGTCCTCGTCGTCCGCGACGATGACGAGCTTGCCCTGGCGAATATCTTCTATTGCATCTTCGACTCGGTCGAACGACATCGTTGCCTCCCCGGGATGGGTCTGTGGTACTACTCCCCTACCCCGGACCTCTCGGTTCGCTTCAGGTAGTGGATCACGAACTTGCCCAGAAGATCGCCTTCCAGGTTGACGCGGCTCCCCGATTCGAGCTCCGAGAGCGTGGTGTGCTCCCAGGTGTGTGGGATCACCGCGATCTGGGCCACGTCTCGATCGGGCAGCGCGTTCACCGTCATGCTGACGCCGTTCACGGTGATCGAGCCGTGCAGGATGGTCACGTCCGCCACCAACTCGGGGAGTCGGATGTCGACGAGGTGATGTTCCCCCCTCTCCTCGACGCCGATCACCGAGCCCACCCCGTCCACGTGGCCCTGGACGAAGTGCCCACCCAGTCGACCGCCGTAGGCCAGTGCCCGCTCCAGATTGACCCGGCGCCCCTGGACGAACTCGCCCAGAGTCGTGCGGGAGAGCGTCGTCCCGATGGCGACGACTTCGAAGCCGTAGGCGTCGAGCTCGACCACCGTCTGACAGACGCCATCGAGTGCGACGGAATCGCCGATCGCCAGATCCTCGATCACGTTCGACGCGGCCACCGAGAGGCGCACACCGTTCTGCACGGGCGTCACCTCCCTGACCCATCCCACCTCTTCGACGATGCCGGTAAACACGTTCAACGGCTCCGGTCCACGATCATGAGCACATCTTCCCCGAAGGTTCGAGCGGCCAGGCGCCGCCACCCCTCGTGCAGCGCCGCGCCGACCCTGCCGGGAAACGCCGGCACCCCATCTCTCCCGAAGAGCTTGGGTGCGTAGAACAGGTAGAGCCGCTCCACCTGGTCTCCCTCCAGGAAGCTGGCGCCCAGCCGGCCGCCACCCTCACAGAAGATGGATCGTACGCCTTCTTCCCATAGTTGCGCCAGCGCCACATCCAGCGCAATCCCGTGCTCCGTCCGCGCCGCGGCCAGAATGCGCGCGCCGCGCGACTCGAGGGCGTGCTTCCGATCGGCAGGCGCATCCTCGGCGCAGAGCACCCAGAGCGGCGCGACGTCGAGCGTATCCAGCAAGCGACTGTCGAGGGGAAGACGTGCGTCGGAATCGACGATGATGCGGATCGGCGGCACTCTCGGAGTGAGTTCGCCGCGCACGGTGAGGAGCGGATCGTCGGCCAACGCGGTCCCGATTCCGACCAGGATCGCATCGAAGCCGGCGCGCAGGCGGTGGACCTCGGTGTGCGACTCCGGTCCGGTCACCGTGGAAGGGCGGCCCGGCGTTGCGGCGAGACGGCCGTCGAGCGACAGTGCGTACTTGAGTGCCACGTACGGCACCTCTCGCTCTACACTGTGGTGGAAGATCGCATTCTGCGCCCGGGCCGCATCCCGCTCGAGCCCCACCTCCACTTCGATCCCCGCGGCGCGAAGCCGCTCCGCGCCGCCACCCGCCCGCGGGCTCGGATCCTCTGCGGCGATCACGACGCGCGCCACACCCGCATCCTGGATCGCATCCACACACGGCGGCGTCTTGCCGAAGTGGCTGCACGGCTCGAGGGTCACGTAGAGCGTGGCGCCTCGTGCACGCTCACCCGCCGCTCGCAGCGCCACCACTTCTGCGTGCGGCCCGCCGTACTCGCCGTGGAATCCCTCCCCCACCACCTCGCCATCCCGGACCACGACGGCGCCGACCAGCGGGTTGGGGTGCACCCGGCCCCACCCGCGCTCGGCAAGGGTGAGCGCCCTGCGCATGTATGCGCGGTCCTCGCGCCCTGACATCGTCGCCATCGTCGTCGATCCGGGGCAGCTTCAGATCGACAGCCGCAGAGCGAGACTGCCGAAGAAGCGCCCACCTTCCGGGTCGAAGACCACTCCCGAGGGGATCACCCCGGTCGCATCGTCACCCTGTTGCCAGCCGAGCTCGCCGACCAGGTGCAGGATCAGGATCGTCCAGGAGACGTTGCCGAACACCATGAACCGGTCGTTTTCGAAATCGTCGACGGAGACTCGGATGGCGTCCAATTCGATAGGGTCGATGAATCCGAAGTCGATGTCGCTCGAATAGTGGTCGTAGCCGGCACCGAGGGTGAGGCCCAGGAAGCTGATGCGTTTGCTCACCGCCGCACGCAGGCTCCAGATCCCGATTCCCGTGTCGAGGAAGGCGTCCTCGGTCCGGAGTCTGGGGTCGCCGATCTTGAAATCTCCGACCTGGCGGTACATCCCCGAGACCGAGATCCCTGGCAGCGTGAACGACTCGCGCAGAATCCCGAGGCGCGCGCCCAGCGCCCACGTCCAGGGCGAGTCCTCGAAGCCGTCGTTGCCGGGAAGGAATACGTAGCCGAAACTCGCCAGCGCATCGAGCGATCCGACTCCACCCACAGTGGGCGCCGGGGAGAAGCCGCTGAAGATCCCGATCGACGCATCCGCGTTCAGGCTTCCGAGGAAGGCGTCGATTTCGTCGTTGTCGGTGAAATCGAGGACCGGCGGCAGTTCCGTATGCGTAACCGTTGCCCGCACAGCGACGGTAAAGCGCGGCAGCGAGCCGAGGCGCATCCCGAGCGTGCTCGCCGTCCCGGGAACCGGGTTGCCACCCGTCGCCGTGAGCCCCACGGTGGGTTGGGCGATCTCGACCGCCTGACCGACCAGGTTGCAGAAGCGTCGAGTCAACTCGCTCGCGCCGGATGTCGCGGCTGCACAGCCTGCGACCAGCGCCTCTTCCTGCGCCCACCCAACGGTTGGATATAGCGTCAGCGCCGTCGCACATGCGACGACGACCGCTCGCACACGCCCCATCATCCCCTCCTGATTCATCTTCAGAGCGTCTCTCGGCCCCATTCGGAGTCTGACATCGCAATTCCGACCCCGAGCCCATGCCCGCCTCCGGTTTGCCGGGCTCGAAACCGGAGGCGGGCATGGATTCGACCCGAGAGTCGCTCTAGAGGAGCGTCACCCGACGTCCTCCGGGCTCGACCTCGCCGGCGACCCAGGCGTCCTCACCATCCGCGCTCAGGCGTTCCACGATCCCGGTCGCCTCCTCCGGAGGAACGATCAGGATCATCCCCACCCCCATGTTGAAGGTGCGGTACATCTCGTCCTCGTCCACACCGCCGTGCTCCATGATGGCGTAGAACTCCGGCGGCATCTCCCAGGTCGAGCGCTGCACCCGCGCCTCGAGCCCCTCCGGCACCACGCGGGCGAGGTTCTCGGGGATTCCCCCGCCCGTGATGTGTGCCAGCGCATGAACCTTGCCGCCGTCGAGGAGCGGCAGGACCGGCTTCAGATAGCTGCGGTGCACCCGGAGGAGCACATCGGCGACTGATTCGCCCAGTCCCGGGAACTCATCGTCGACGCCCAGCCTAAGCCGGTCGAAGAGGAGACGTCGCACCAGCGAGTAGCCGTTGGTGTGGAAACCGTTCGAGGCCAGCGCGATGAGGGCATCCCCCGCGCGGACGCGGTGCTTGCCCGGCCGCTTCTCCTCCTCGACGACGCCCACGATGAAGCCGGCCAGGTCGTACTCGCCGGGCGCATAGAAGTCGGGCATCTCGGCAGTCTCGCCGCCGAGCAGCGCGCAGCCGTTCTCGCGGCACCCCGCGGCCACGCCGGCCACGATCTCCTCGGTCACGCCCTCCTCGAGTCGGCCCATCCCGATGTAGTCGAGGAAGAAGAGCGGCCGCGCACCCTCGACCAGGATGTCGTCGACGCAGTGGTTGACCAGATCCTGCCCGACCGTGTCGTGGCGGCCGGCCATCATCGCGACCTTGAGCTTGGTGCCCACGCCATCGGCACTCGCAACGAGCGCGGGCGAGCGAAGCCCCTCGGGCACGCGGAACAGTCCGCCGAAGGCACCCGGCTCCGAGAGCACGCCCGGCACCATGGTCGAGCGGACCAGCTCGCCGATCCGGCTCTTGGCACGGGCCGCCACATCGCGGTCGACGCCGGCCTCGCGGTAGCTCAGCCCGGCGCCCTGCTCCTTGTGCTCATGCATGGGCACCTGCCGGCCAGGCGTGCTCGAAGGCGGTCATCTCACGGAAGGATGCCACGCGCGACTGGATCTCGGATGTCGTGAGGTCGACGAGCCGCTCCACACTGAAGCGCTCGACGGCGAACGAGCCCATCGCCGAGCCATAGACCATGGCGCGCCGCAGTTCCTCGGGGTCGGTCGAGCCGACCTGCGCCAGGTAGCCCAGGAATCCGCCGGCGAAGGAGTCTCCGGCGCCGGTCGGGTCGAAGAGCTCCTCGAGCGGGTAGCCGGGCGCGAAGAAGATCATCTCGGACGTGAAGAGCATTGCGCCGTGCTCGCCCTTCTTGACGACCACGACCTCGGGACCGCGCTCCTGCACCCAGCGCGCCGCACGTACCAGGTTGTGGTCGCCGGTGAGGGCGCGAATCTCGGCGTCGTTGATGAGGAGCGCATCGACTCGACCCAGCAGACGGACCAACTCCTCCTTCTTCGACTCGATCCAGAAGTTCATGGTGTCACACGCCACGAAGCGCGGCGCTCCCACCTGATCGAGCACGTCCATCTGGAGTTCGGGATCGATGTTGCCCAGGAACACCCACCTG